>JAJQGZ010000148.1 GCA_021200075.1 Clostridiales bacterium
ATTATAGATAGAAATAAGATAAACGGTTTGTACGATTATTATTAAAACCGTACGGCGGAATATATTATATTGCAAATCATCTTGTTTTACAAGTTATTTTTACAAGATATTAAGAAAGGCTATGGCGATTAATTATGAATAGAACTTATAATGTAGGCATTGTGGGTGCAACAGGTATGGTAGGACAGCGGTTTTCTCTTCTTCTTGAAAATCATCCGTGGTTTAATGTAACAACTCTTGCAGCTTCATCACGCAGTGCCGGAAAAACATACGAAGAAGCGGTGGGTTCAAGATGGTGTATGGACTCCCCTATGCCGGAAAAAATTAAAAATATTGTAGTTTACGACGCAGTTAAAGATATTGATGAAATTGTATCCGAGGTTGACTTTGTATTTTGTGCCGTTGATATGAAAAAAGACGAAATTAAAGCTTTGGAGGAAGAATATGCAAAGCACGAATGTCCTGTAATATCAAACAACAGCGCAAACAGATTTACTCCCGATGTACCTATGGTTGTACCTGAGCTTAACGCTCAGCATATAAAT
The DNA here is from genome assembly GCA_021200075.1 of Clostridiales bacterium. Lineage (GTDB taxonomy): Bacteria > Bacillota > Clostridia > Oscillospirales > Acutalibacteraceae > Eubacterium_R. The sequence continues at coordinate 546 of JAJQGZ010000148.1, forward strand.
ATTATCCCTGCTCAGAGGAAAAGGCTCGGCACAAAGCGTGGATTTATTGCTGTTAAATCCAACTGTTCGTTACAGTCGTATGTTCCCGCTGTTTTTCCGCTTCACGAAAAATACGGAGTTAAAAGAGTTCTTGTCTGCACATATCAAGCGATATCAGGCGCCAGCAAAACCTTTGAAAGATGGCCCGAGATGATAGATAATGTAATTCCCTATATCGGCGGCGAGGAAGAAAAAAGCGAAAAAGAGCCGCTCAAACTTCTCGGCAAAATCGAGGGCGGAGAAATTGTATCCGCCGACAAACCCGAATTTACCGCACAGTGCATAAGAGTTCCCGTATCAAACGGTCATCTCGGAGCAGTTTTCATTGACTTTGAAAACAAGCCAAGCAAGGACGAAATAATTGATATTTGGCAGAATTTCTCAGGCAGAGCTCAGGAGCTTAATCTTCCGTCTGCGCCTAAACACTTTCTCAATTACTTTACCGAGGACGACAGACCGCAGATTAAGTCCGAGAGAATGCTTGAAAACGGTATGGCGGTTTCAACAGGCAGGCTCAGAGAAGACACACAATATGATTATAAATTTGTTTGTCTTTCTCACAACACAATCAGAGGTGCGGCAGGCGGAGGTGTACTCTTAGCCGAGCTTCTCGCAGCAGAGGGATATTTAGACTGATTTTTTATCAGTAACATATATACACAACTTTTTAATTTGAATGTAAGGAGCGATTTCTTATGAAAGAACCTATTTTTACTGGTGCGGCTGTTGCCATCATTACGCCTATGAACGAAGACGGAAGCGTAAACTATGATGAATTTGCAAGATTCGTCGATTTCCAGATTGAAAACGGTACGGATGCAATAGTAGTTTGCGGAACTACGGGAGAATCATCAACGCTTAAAGTTGTTGAGCATAAAGAATGCATCAAATGGTGTATAAACTATGTAAACGGAAGAATTCCTGTCATTGCCGGAACAGGCTCTAACAATACTGAGTGTGCCATTGAATTAAGCAAAGAGGCTTGTGAAGACGGTGCAGATGCGATTTTGCTTGTTACTCCCTATTATAACAAAACAAGCCAAAGAGGTCTTATCACTCACTATACAGCTATTCACGACGCTACAGATAAGTCGATTATCCTTTACAATGTTCCGTCAAGAACCGGTCTTAATATCGCACCGGAAACCGCATATGAGCTTTCAAAACTCCCGAGAATTAACGGAATTAAAGAAGCATCGGGTAATTTGGAACAGGTAGAAAAAATCAAAGAGCTTTGCGGCGACGAGCTTAATATATGGAGTGGTAACGACGATCAAATCTATGATATAATGGAAAGAGGCGGACAGGGTGTTATTAGCGTGCTTTCAAATATTGCACCCAAAGTCGCACACGATATTGCCGCTAAGTATCTTGACAGAGATAAAGATGAAAGTAAATCTCTTATGGACAAATATATGAAGCTTGCAAAGGCTATGTTTGTAGATGTTAATCCGATTCCCGTAAAAGAGGCGGTAAGCCTTATCGGCTTTAACGCAGGTCCTTGCAGACTTCCGCTTGTTGAAATGGACGAAAAGAATAAGAAATATGTTGAAGAAACATTGCGTGAATATTCTTTGATATAATCTTAAATAAATTTGACTTACGAGGAATTATAAATGACTAAGCTGATAATAACCGGCGCAAACGGTAAAATGGGAAAGGTTATTCAAAGTATTGTTAGCCAAAGAGATGACTGCGAAATTGTTGCAGGCGTTGACCTTAACTGCGACAGTACCGCAGATTTTCCGATATATTCAACATTGACGGAAGTTAAGGAATGTGCCGATGTTCTGATTGATTTTACCAATCCGATACTGCTTGACGATTTGCTTGAATATTCAAAATCAACCGCAACTCCTCTTGTTATTGCAACAACGGGATATTCGGATGAACAGAAAAAGAAAATTACCGATGCGGCAGAAAATATACCGATATTTTTTACATACAATATGAGCATTGGCATCAACCTGCTTGCAAACCTTGCAAAAAAAACCGTACAGGTTCTCGGAGATGATTTTGATGTTGAAATTGTCGAAAAGCATCATAATCAAAAAATTGACGCACCGAGCGGTACTGCGCTTATGCTTGCAGACGCAATATCTCAGGAAATGACGGAAAGTATGAAATACGAATACGACCGACATTCTAAGAGAGAAAAGAGAGGCAAAAACGAAATCGGCTTACATTCCGTGCGTGGCGGCACGATTGTCGGCGAACACGATATAATTTTTGCCGGTCACGATGAAATTATTACTCTTTCACATTCGGCAAGAAGTAAAGAAGTTTTTGCGGTTGGCGCAGTTAACGCCGCTGTTTATATGAAAGGCAAGTCTGCCGGAATGTACGATATGAAAGAACTGATTGAAGAATAATACCGCATAAGAAAACGGAGCAAGCAAAGAAGCGTTTGCTCCGTTTTTTGTATCTACAATGAGTTTAATTTGAAGATAGATTTGCTTTTTTGTATTACGGTCAATTTGGCAACACAGGTTTTGGCAAGCATATCGTTGTTGTATGCAAAATTTCTTGTTAAATCAAAACGGTTCATAATAATACTGTCCATAGCATATTGTTTTGCATCACCGTTAAGAATATCAATGTTTGCAATGCCTATCACGGATTTGTAACGCATCGTTACATCTCGTTTTAAATAATCACATTCCATTTTAATCGGAATATCCATTTCAAAAGAGCAGATATGATTTTTATTCATCAGTTCAAATTTTCTGCCTGCAACAGCACCGTGAATATAAAATTCAATTTTATTTTCATTTACAGTATATGCAAAATTAACAGGCATTATATACAGAACATCACCATCGGAAAAACCAAGCCTGATAATTTCACATTCATCAATGATTTTCAATATAGTGTTAAAATCTGTAATTTCCCTGTCTTTTCGTCGCATAAATTCCCCTTAATTTAACCGAACATATCGGTAATTTCAGCCGCAAGAAGCTCGAGTATTTTAATACCCTGAGGACAATGGTTGGTACATTTTGAGCAAGCAATGTAGTCAGAGGCAACAAAATCAAGCTGTGAATAAAGCTTTCTCCCCTCTTCAGCCGTAAGCTCATTATATTGAACTTTATTGTATAAAGCAAATATAGAGCTGATTTTTACCTTCTTAGGGCAATCAGCACAATAATCGCATCCTGTACACGGAATAATGTTGCTGTTATTGAGCATTGCGGCGGCATTGGAATATAGTTGAAGCTGTTTTTCATCAAAAGGTTTAAAATTCGTCAGTGTAGAAAGGTTATCCTCAAGCTGTTCGGAAGAATTCATACCGCTGAGAACAGTGATAACATTATCAAGGCTTGCCGCAAAGCCTATTGCCCAGGAAGCAATACTTTTATCCTTTTGAGCGTTTTTGAACATATTTTTTACATTATCAGGTACATCGGCAAGCTTACCGCCTCTTACGGGTTCCATTATAATTACCGGTATCCCGGCTTGGGTAAGAATATTGTATTGTTCCTTTGCATTTTGATTTTTCCAATCGAGATAGTTAAGCTGAATTTGAGCAAAAACCCACTTGTGCTTCGATACAATTTCTTTTAAATCATCAATTGTACCGTGAAAGGAAAACCCGATATTTTTAATTTTACCCTCTTCCCTTTTTTAACTAAAAAATCGTAAGCGCCGAATTTTTCACACTTATCAAAATTTTCTTTGTTAAGTGAATGAAGCAAATAAAAATCAAAATAGCTGTGAACGGTTCTTTCAAGCTGCTTATTAAAAATACGGAGCATATCGCCCTTTTTAGGGCACATCCATATCGGTAATTTATCTGCAAGAAAATATGATTCCCTCGGATATTTTTTTAGCGCTGTGCCGATAAATTTTTCACTTTTACCGGCGTGGTACATATATGCGGTGTCAAAATAGTTGACGCCGTTTTCATAAGCCATATCTACAAGACGCTGACCCTCTGTATAATTTATAAGCGGATTTGACTCTCTTTTTAACGGTGTTTTACAAGGTAGTCTCATAGTCCCTAAGCCGAGTAAAGAAACCTACGTGTCCTTAAATTTTCGTCTGTCTACCATATTATTCTCTGCTCCATACAACACCCTGCGGAGTGTCTTTTAAAATAATTCCCATTTCTTTTAACTCATCACGGGTTCTGTCGGCGGTCGCCCAATCCTTATTTGTTCTCGCCGTCTGTCTTTCCTCTATAAGCCTTTCGATTTCCGTATCAATATCATTTGACTTTCTGTTATAAAGTATGCCGAGAACACCGCACAGCTCGTCAAATATATCAACTGCGGTTTCATACACTTTGAGAGAAACGGGTTTGTCAAGAGTTTTAGTATTTATATCCTTAGTAAGCTCAAAAATTGCGGCAAGACCGTCGGCTGTGTTAAGGTCATCATCCATAGCTTCTATAAACTCATCCCGCCTGCTATTAAGTGTTGAAATTATATCGTTTTCATCATCAGTATTAACAGGATTACTTTTAGCATTTTTTAGCGCAAAATCAAGGCTTTCACGGCAAGTGTACAGTCTGTCAAGAGCGCTGTGGCACTGTTCAAGAATATCAAGGTTGTAATTAATCGGTGAACGATAATGTGACGAAATAAGAAAATATCTGATTACTTCATATCCGTAAGCGTCGGCAATTTCTCTTACGGTTTTAAAATTACCGAGAGATTTGCTCATCTTTACATTATCAATATTTATATAGCCATTGTGCATCCAATATCTTGAAAATGTACAGCCGTTTGCACATTCGCTTTGCGCAATCTCATTTTCGTGGTGCGGAAAAATCAAATCCTGCCCTCCGCAGTGAATATCAATAGTTTTACCGAGATAGCGCCTGTTCATAGCGGAACATTCGATATGCCATCCGGGTCTTCCCTTACCCCAAGGAGAATCCCAGCTCGGCTCACCGGGCTTTGCGGATTTCCACAATGCAAAATCAAGCGGGTCTTCCTTTTGCTCTCCGACTGCAATTCTTGCGCCAGACTTTAAATCGTCAATCGGCTGGTGGCTGAGCTTACCGTAATCCTTGAACTTCAGTGTTCTGAAATAAACATCGCCGTCAACTCTGTAGGCATATCCTTTCTCTTCAAGCGTTTTAATAATATCAATTATTTCGTCGATATTTTCCGTAGCTTTTGGATGAACAGAAGCTTTTTTAAAATTTAAGCTGTTTGCATCAATCCAAAATTCATCAATGTATTTTTTTGAAACTTCCTCAAATGTAAGACCTTCTTCGTTTGCACGCTTAATAATCTTATCGTCAACATCCGTAAAATTCTGAACAAATTTAACATTCATTCCCCTGTATTCAAGATATCTTCGTAAAACATCAAAAACGCAAAGCGGTCTTGCGTTACCTATATGAATATAATTGTACACGGTAGGGCCGCAGGCATATATTTTAACTTCGTTTTTATCAAGAGGAATAAACTCCTCTTTTTTTCTTGTCATTGTATTATAAATTTTCATTTCTTATAATTGCTCCTTTAATATTTTAATTTCTTCTTCAAGCGCATTGATTTTTTCTTCATTGTTTTTAATTGCATTCATAACCGGGTTAGGTAAATGAATTTGGTCGAGATCATCAACTCTCTCACCGTCAATTCTGACAACTGTTCCTGGTACGCCGACAACCGTTGAGTTCGGCTCAACATCATTTACAACAACCGCACCTGCCGCAACCTTTGCATTTCTTCCGATTGTTATTGGCCCGAGAACTTTTGCACCGGAACCTATCATAACTCCGCTTTCAACAGACGGGTGACGCTTACCGACATCTTTGCCCGTACCTCCGAGAGTTACACCCTGGTATATTATAACATCGTCGCCTATCTCGGCAGTTTCACCGATAACAATACCGCTGCCGTGGTCGATACAAACTCTCCTGCCGATTGTTGCACCGGGATGAATTTCTATCCCTGTTTTATGCGCACTTCTTTGGCTGATATATCTTGCTATAAAAGGCATATTATGCTTCAAAAACCATTGCGCCTTTCGATGACTTCTCAGTGCTTTAAAACCCGGGTAAAGCAAAACAATTTCTATCGGACTTCTTGCCGCAGGGTCATGCTCCATAAAGCTTTTTATATCCTCTTTAAAAGAATCAAACATAGCTTTCCCTCCTCATTATTTGCCGAAAAAAGTTAATCGACAATTATAAAATAAAAAACACCCCTGTCATAATATGACAGAGGCAATGTAAAACTGCGGTTCCACTCTTCTTTATACTCAATTGGTTAAAACAATTTAAGCCGATAACGGAGCCGACCAACTCGGAATACTGATTTCCTCCGAGCAACTCAAAAGTGCATTTGGGCGGCGGCTTTATACAGGTCTCACAGCAAAACAACCCGTTCTCTGAAAAAAGCTTAACCGCTTACTTCTCTCTGTCAAAGTTTTTAACTATACTAATATTCTATACTAATATTATATATAAATTTTCAATTTTTGCAACCGTTATTTTGATTTAACAAGATACCAGCCGTCTTTTGTGTAAATTACTCCGCTTAAAACCGTGACAACAGCAACAATCCAAAATGCAATTGTGCAATATGTATTCAGCCACGGAGTTGACATATCTATATCCGCCGAACCCTCTCCGATAGCAAGAAGCAGGAAAGTCATTCCTGTTGTAGCCATTTGTAAAAATGTTTTGCATTTTCCGAATGCATTTGCCGCAATTACTTCACCGTTTGACGCCGCCAACATTCTGATACCTGCAACCAAAAATTCTCTTGCAAGCATAAGCATTATACAAATATCGGTATGCCACCCCATATCAATAAGTATAATAAACGCGGCAAAAACAAGACTTTTGTCTGAAAGCGGATCCATAAGCTTACCGAAATCGGTAACAACACCTCTTTTGCGTGCGATAATTCCGTCCGCCTTATCACTCATACAGGCAACAAAATAAACAATCAGTGTAGCAACCCAGTGATACGGAAATTCAATAAAGGCAAAAGCCATTAAAAGCGGAATACAGCAAAACCTGAATACTGTTATTTTATTCGGTAAATTCATACTATTTCTCCAATCAAATCATAACCGTCAACACCAGTAATTTTAACATCGGCAAATTCACCGACATTCAAATCATTATCGGAAGTAAAAACAATATTACTGTCAATTTCCGGCGAATCGAAATATGCTCTGCCGATATATCCGCCGTCAGACTTTTCATCTATAATTGTTTTGTATATTTTACCGAGCTTTTGCTTGTTAATACTTTGAGTAACAGCATACTGAATATCCATAAGCATATCAGCACGGGAACGCTTAACATCATCGTCAATTTGATTCGGATAATCAAATGCCGGGGTATCTTCCTCGGGTGAAAAAGCAAAACAGCCCATTTTATCAAATTTCATTTCCTTAACAAATCGACAAAGCTCTTCAAACTGCTTCTCGCTCTCCCCTGGGAAACCGACCATAAAAGTTGTTCGCAGTGACAAATCAGGTATCCTGTTTCTCATCTTTTCAATTAGTTCTTTAAGCTGGGAATAAGAGCCTTTTCTGTTCATCGAGTGCAAAATATCGCTGTTGCAATGCTGTAAAGGAATATCAATGTATGAGCATATTTTTTCCTGCGATGTAATAATATCAATCAGCTCATTGGTAATTTTATCGGGATAGCAATAATATAATCTTATCCATTCTATACCGTCAATTTCCGCAAGCTCATTCAAAAGCTGAGGAAGCTTATATTCACCGTAAATACTTTTGCCGTAATTCGTGGTATCCTGAGCAACTAATATAAGCTCTTTTATACCCTTTTTTGCCAGCGCATTTGCTTCTGCAACAATATTTTCAATCGGTCTTTCCGTGTAAGAACCTCTTATAAGAGGTATTGCACAGTAGGAGCATCGGTTATTACAACCGTCGCTTAACTTCAAATATGCCCAATGAGACGGCGTTGAAAGCAATCTTTCCCCTTCAAGGAGAAGATACTTGCGATCGGGGAAAAAGCTTGTTGTAATGCCGTGGAGAGCCTTTTGGCAAACTTTTACAATATCACGGTCTGCACCTATTCCGATAACGGCGTCAACCTCGGGAATCTCTGTGATAATTTCATCTTTATATCTCTGAGCAAGACATCCGGTAACAACAATTGCCTTAATTATACCCGTTTTTTTATATTCGGCAGTTTCGAGTATAGCTTCAATTGCTTCTTTTTTGGCATCCTCTGTAAAACCGCAGGTATTTATAATGATAAGGTCGCTGTCCTCTAGTATTGATGAAATTTCAAATCCGCTTTTATTCAGTTTTTCAAGTATCAATTCCCCGTCCACCTGATTCTTGGGACAGCCGAGAGAAATCATACCTATTTTATTCGTCATAATCCGTTAACCTCATAAAAGCGGCTTTGATATCCGAGTAGTAAAAACCGCTTCTTTGAAGCGAAGCAATAACCTTTTGTGTTCCGCCGTCATTTAAAAGCTTTGAGCGGTACTTGGTTGAAAGAAGCTCAATAATCGTAGAAATATTATCAATCTCATACTCGCTTAAAATTCTGTCTGTAATTTCCCTGTCAATACCTCGTTTGAAGCATTCCTGTTTAACACGGGAGGAAGAATATTTCTTTGTTTCAAACAGATATTCAACCAAATGCTCACAATATTTTTCATCGTCAAGATAACCGGCCTCAATATATCTGTCAATAGCTTTTTGAGCGCTTTGAGCGTCAACAGTTTTAAGAAGCTTATCTCTGAGTTCTTTAACCGAATGGTCACGGCGTGAAAGAATATCGGCGCACTTATTCAAAGCTTTTTTATAATTGATTTTTTCAAGCAGCTCCTGCCACTCGTCCTCGCTTATTTCAGTACCGTCGGAAATATAGTTATCACAGTAAAAATTCTCGTCCGTCGTTACTGCGTATTCATCGTTGAGCAGAATGTGAATTTTATTTCCTCTGCCCTTTTGATGCTTAAAAATCATTATTATTCGTCATCATCATCGTCAAAGGCAATATCAAGCTGTGCCCTTACTTCTGCTTTGTTAATCTGAACCGGAGGCTTTTGGGCGGTTTCCTTTTGCTTATTTACCTTTTCGGCATTTTTTTCTTTTTCTTCGTTTAATTTATCTTTAATTTTGCTTTCAACCTCGGCAGCAAAATCAGGATCCTCTTTCAGCAATTCTTTAATCTTATCCTTGCCTTGTCCGAGACGCTTGTCACCGTACGAAAACCACGAGCCGCCTTTATGTATAATATCAAGCTCAACAGCTAAATCGAGTATTTCGCCGGTTTTGCTGATTCCTTCGCCGTAAATAATATCAAACTCGGCGGATTTAAACGGTGGAGCAACTTTGTTTTTCACAATTTTTGCTCTTGTTCTTGAGCCGACAAAATTGGTTGAGGATGTTTTTAATGTTTCAATCTTCCTGACATCAATTCTCATTGAAGCATAGAATTTTAATGCACGACCACCGGTAGTAACCTCGGGGTTTCCGTACATAACTCCGATTTTCTCCCTGAGCTGATTAATAAAGATGATGATACAATTAGTCTTGTTTACCGTACCGGCAAGCTTCCTTAAAGCCTGCGACATCAAACGAGCGTGCTGACCGACATGACTTTCGCCCATATCGCCCTCAATTTCACTTTTCGGAACAAGGGCGGCAACAGAGTCAATAACAACAATATCAACTGCTCCGCTACTGACAAGCTGTTCCGTTATTTCAAGTGCTTGCTCGCCGTAATCAGGCTGTGAAATAAGAAGAGAATCAATATCAACTCCGAGATTACCGGCATAAACAGGATCGAGTGCGTGCTCTGCATCAACAAATGCCGCTGTTCCTCCTGCTTTTTGTGCTTCAGCTATACAGTGGAGAGCAAGAGTTGTTTTACCGCTTGATTCAGGCCCATAAATTTCAACTATTCTTCCCTTGGGCAAACCGCCGATACCGGTTGCCATATCAAGCGTAAGCGAACCTGTAGAAATTGAATCTACGGAAAGACTCTTATTTTCTCCCAAGCACATTACTGCGCCTGCACCGAATTTTTTTTCAATATTTTTCATCGCAGTTTCAAGTGCGGAATTTCTGTCTGCTGCCATAAGTTTACCTCCAAAATTTCATCCTCTATATTATACTAAATATAGTATATAAAATCAAGTACCGTACAAAAAATAGTTACAACTGAAATTACGGAGCGTACAAAGCTGTACGCCTCGCAAATACTTTTAATAGTTAGAATAAGTCGTGTAATTAACCGTTCCGCCGACCGAACGCTCGAGAGTAAAGTTGTTACCGCTTTGCGTTACATTGAGAGAAACTTTAGACGGCTTTGCGGAAACACAGGTATAAAATGTACAGGTAATAACTCCTCCGCTGACGGTCATTTTAATTTTTATTGAATATTTGGTATTATTGGTAAATTTGAAATTTTTTAGCCGAACCGGATATAGCGGCATCACGACCGAGCGGAACATAAGAAACTCTCTGACTGTGCTGATGACGCTCGGTAATAGTTACATTAGCCTTTAATGCACAATTGAACATTGTTGAAGCCACTTGACAGATACCGCCGCCGAGTTGGTCGGAAACACCTGTGCTTCCAGTAAATACCAGAGCTGCCTTGTAGCCTTTAGCCGAGGTTCTTGCTCCGACAACTTCGTTAAATGAGAAAGTCTCACCCGGTGCAATAATCGTACCTGAAATTGCCTTTGACGCTATGGAAAGATTATTGGTTCTGTTTGCATTACTTACATAGTTTGATGAATATGTGACATAAACATTTGTATAATTGTTACTGGTCAAAGCGCTTTTTTCGCCATAACGCTTTTTGCTGTTATAATTTTTGTAAGCCCTTACTTTAATATAATAAGTCTTGGAACTACTGAAGTTCTTTATTGTATACGAAACCTTGCTTGATGAAGAAACATATACTGATTTTACATTTTTCTTCATCTTTTTATCGGTTGAATAGAATATTTGATACCCTGAACCGGTTATACTCTTCCATTTAACGGTAAGACTTGAACCGCTCATTGAAACAGATGTAACCTTTACCTGTGCGGGTTTGGTACAGTTTGATGCAGATTTACTGTAGCTGCCGTAATATTTTTTTGAATCTATTGTTTTATATGCTCTTATCTTATAGCAAGAAACAGTGCCCGTGGAAATACCGCTTACCTTATAAGAAGAATATTTTGATGAAACATAGGCAAGATGCGAATAGGTCTTTTCGGAACTGTTATATACCAATATTTCGTAACCTGTAACTTTATTTAACTTTGTCCATTTGATTGTAAGTGATGATGACGTGGGACTGCTTACCGAAACTCCTGTAACTTTGGCTGGGATTATATAGAAATTCTTTATAATTGTACCCGTAAAATTAGTAAGTCCTGTAATTTTTGCGGTAGCAAACCCTGTTGTGTTGTTATTTGAATATTTTACTTTATAATCAACACCTTCAACAAGAGTTTGAACTCCCGAATCACCCATATTGTATTTAACATACATTACCGGTGCAACCTTTGTGTTTTTATAAACCAAAGAGCTTGTCTTAAAGGTGACAGTACATTTACTCTTTTTGGAAATATCAAGCTTTTTAATTTTAAAAGTCTTTGTTTTTTGTCCGCTGAAATTACCGATGCCTTTAACAGTAACCTTTGCCGTACCTGCATTTATATTATTACTGTAGGAAACGGTATAATCTGTATTATTTGTAAGAACTTTTGAACCATACTTAAATGGTGACGGACGGTGTATTTGCTGTGCCGCTGTAACTAATCGAAGAATATTCCAAAGCTATAGAAATATTACTGCTTGACACAATATCGCAGGAACCGATGGTAAATTCCTTGCTGACAGTTTCTGTATAGCCGTTAATTCCGGTTACGGTTACTGTAGCGGTGCCGACATTAACATTATTTGAATATGACACAGAATAATCCGTTGAGTTTAAAAACGTCACTCCGTTATCCGTAACGGTAACGGCAGGTTTAATTTCGCTTCCGGTATAGCTGTATGAAGCCGCATCAAGCGACACTGTTGTACTGTCCCCCGAGAGAAGCAGCACCATAGACGATACAACCTATACCGAGACAGGCAATCAAAACAACTGCCGAAAAAAAGCAAACTGATTTTGTTCTTCATTAATTACACTCCCTTATTTTGACCGTAATAAGCATTTTTACCGTGCTTACGTTGATAATGTTTATCAAGCAAATACTGCTCAATGCCGATATTTGCCGAACTGTCAAAGGCTGACATCTGCTCTGTTTGATATGCCATTCTTGCAACTTCTTCAAGAATAAGAGCATTTTCAACAGCCTTGAACGGTTGAGAACCCCAGGTGAAAGGCCCGTGACGATGAACAAGAACAGCAGGACATTCGGACGCTTTCAAACCTCTGTTTGAAAATTCCTTGACTATAACCTTACCGGTGTTGTATTCATAAGCACTGTTAACTTCCTGCACGGTAAGTCCTCTTGCACAAGGCACGCCGGTATTTGCAAAATCTGCGTGAGTAGTGCCGTAAGCAGGAATATCCCTGCCTGCCTGTGCCCAGGAACACGCCCAGGAAGAATGTGTATGAACAACCCCTCCGATATCGTCAAAATGACGATATAAATAAGCGTGAGTCGGCGTATCGGATGACGGATTAAGATCGCCCTCAACCTTATTGCCGTCAAGATCGACAACTACCATATCGGATGCCTTCATATTATCATACGGTACGCCTGACGGCTTTATTACAAAAAGTCCCTCTTCCCTGTCAATGCCCGAAACATTTCCCCAGGTTAAAACAACAAGACCGTATTCCACAAGGCGAAGATTTGCCTGAAATACTTTTTCTTTTAATTCCTCTAACATAAAACTACCTTACATTCCGAGCTTATATGCAACATCGTTATAGAAAAGCTCTTTTTTAAATGAGTTAATCTCAGTATCTTTATTTATATGTAAAAATTCAATTCCCATAATTTCAGCAAAATCCCTCATATGCGCAGCTGTAAGAGAGTACGAAAGGACTGAGTGATGCGCACCGCCTGCATATATCCAGGCTTCGGCGGAGGTTTGCAGGCACGGCAACGACTTCCACAAAACACTGGCAACGGGAAGCTTCGGCATATCGTTTACCTGCTCTTTACATTCAACATCGTTGACAATCATTCTGAGCCTGTCACCCATATCCACAAGTGTAACAACAATTGCATTACCGGTTTGAGCTTTGAACACAAGCCTTGCAGGGTCTTCCCTATCGCCGATTCCGAGAGGATGTACCTGAATTTTCGGCTTAGTCTGTGCAATTGTGGGGCAAACCTCAAGCATATGCGAACCCATAAGCATTTCGTTGCCGGGTTCAAAATGATAGGTATAGTCCTCCATAAAGGCGGTTCCACCGTCCATACCCTCTGCCATTAATTTCATAACCCTTGTCATTGCCGCAACTTTCCAGTCGCCTTCTGCGCCGAAACCGTAGCCCTGACGCATTAAATCCTGAGCGGCAAGACCCGGAAGCTGTTTAAGCCCCTGCAAATCCTCAAAATTTGTATGGAATGCGCCGAATCCGTTTTCATCAAGGAATTTTTTTACTGCAACCTCTTCCCTCGCCTGATAACGAACTGCGTCAATATTATCGGTATCTGTATCATAATATTTATCATATTCCGCCATTTGGGCGTCTATTTCATCTTCTGTAACAGCGTCAACATACTTGATAATATCGCCGACTCCGTAATGGTCAACCTGCCATCCGAGTTTAATCTGCGCTTCAATTTTATCACCGTCCGTAACGGCAACATTACGCATATTGTCAGAAATTCTGAGAACACGAAGTTTTCTTGATTCGGCAGCACCTACAGCCGCTCTCATCCAAATTCCGATTTTATCCTGAAAAGCTTTATCCTGCCAATAACCAGCGGCTACTTTTACCTTTTTTCTCATTCTTGCGTGGATATAGCCATGTTCCCTGTCACCGTGTGCGGATTGATTCAAATTCATAAAATCCATATCAATCGTATCCCACGGAATATCACGGTTATACTGAGTATTGAGATGAAGATATGGCTTATTAAGTGCATTAAGACCTGCAATCCACATTTTCGACGGTGAAAATGTATGCATCCAAGTGATAACACCGGCACATTCCGGGCAGTTATTCGCTTGCTCTATAACACTGAGAATTTCCCCCGAAGTCTTAACGCAAGGCTTTGCAACAACCTTGCACGGAAGATTGTCAGACAAGCATTTGCTTATTTCCTGTGCGTGGAAATTAATATCTGCAAATATTTCTTCGCCGTAGAGATGTTGTGTTCCTACCAGGAACCAAAATTCATAATCCTTGATTGACATAGCTTTTACTCCTTGTTTAAATTCTCTACCGCCGATTTCTCAACGGAAAGACCTGATTTATAAATTTTCATATATTTTTTAAATCCGTCAACATCTTGAGCATCCGGTTCAACTACAGTAGTTTTCAAACCGGTAAATACTTTTTTATCCAAATATTCCTCAAGCGTTTCCCTGGAATTATCAACGGCATATCTTGCAAGAACGGCAACTCCCCATGCTCCGCCCTCTGCTGCGGTATCAAGAACGGCAACCGGAGTATTCATAGCGGCGGCTGTTAGCTTTTGACCGACATAAGGAGTCTTATAAAGCCCTCCATGACCTGTAAGACGGTCAATGCGAACATTCTCTTTTTCAAGAATTTCCATACCGATACTGAGAGTTGCAAGCGCAGAATATATCAGCGACCTGAAAAAGTTAGACAAAGTAAAACTGCAATTTTCAGTTCGTGCAAAAAGCGGTCTGCCGGCAGGCATTTTAGTTACGGGTTCACCGGAAAAATAGTTGTATGAGACTATCCCTCCGCAGTCTTTATTCGCATCAAGAGCACAGTTATAAAGCATATCGTATATTTGCGGTTTTGAAATATCATTATTGCATAATTTTGAATACTGTGCAAATATATTTACCCAATAGTCAAGATCGGTACAGCAGTTATTACAGTGTACCATTGCAACCGGTTTGCCTGTAGGAGTGGTTACCATATCAATTTCTTCATAAACTTGTGAAAGCTGATTTTCAAGCACCACCATAGAAAATACAGATGTACCTGCGGAAATATTGCCTGTTCTTTGTGCAACACTGTTGGTCGCTGTCATTCCTGTTCCGGCGTCACCCTCGGGAGGGCACATAACAGCACCGGGCTGAAGATTACCGGATGTATCGAGCAAGGAAGCTCCTTTTTCTGTAAGATTTCCCGCATTTCCTCCTGCTGTAAGCACCTGAGGAAGAATCGAGCGAATATCCCAATCGTATTTTTTTACATCATCAAGAGAAGAAAATTTATCAAGCATTTCTTCGTTATAACTATTTAAAGCGCTGTCAATCGGGAACATACCCGACGCTTCGCCTACACCGAGAACATTTTTACCCGAAAGGCAAAAGTGAACATATCCGGCAAGAGTTGTAATATGAGCAATATCCTTTATATGCTCCTCGCCGTTAAGTATTGCTTGATAAAGATGAGCAATGCTCCACCTTTGAGGAATATTAAAATTAAATTCTTTTGTAAGCTTTGAAGCGGCTTCGGCAGTAATTGTATTTCTCCAAGTACGAAATTCCGCAAGCTGATTCCAATTATCATCAAACGGCATATAGCCGTGCATCATTGCGGAAATTCCGATCGAAGCAAGACACTTGATTTTTGCGCCGAACTTGCTTTCAACATCAGCATTCAGCTTATTATATGCGTCCTGCAAACCGAGGAAAACATCCTGCATATGATAAGTCCATATTCCGTTTTCAAGCCTGTTTTCCCAATTGTGACTGCCGGAGGCTATGGGATTGCATTGCTCGTCCACAAGTACGGCTTTAATTCTCGTGGAACCGAACTCTATACCGAGCGATTCCCTGCCGGTAAGAATTTTATCGGGCATACTCTTTCTCCTTTTACTGTATAATAAATTTAGAATTAGAAAACTGTTACATCAAATTAATTTGTAATTAATTACAAATTAATTACAAATTATATCTATTTTACACTATACATTC
>JAJQGZ010000051.1 GCA_021200075.1 Clostridiales bacterium
GTACTACAAAGTACAAATAAATCGGGCGTGGCTATGGATGCTTTATCGACAGGCTGAGGCTGTGAAAGTAATTTTCACAGCCTTGTTATTTTGCATAAATTTTATACAAAATAAGCGGTTACCCCCCCCTTTTTGTGCAGATTGCACAAATTATGAATTTACTTTTGTATATTTTAGTGCAATATGATATTATAAATTGTGGACAAAAGGAATATATGATTAAATTTATATGTTCCGCAATATCTTTACAAAAACACGGGAGGTAATAATTATGAAAAGATTTACCGCTTTATTCATATCAATCTGTATGCTTGTGACGATGATACCGTTTTCGGTATATGTACAAACAGGGGTAAGTGCAGCCGAAGCGGGTGAAGGATTATCCGAGCTGTACAGAGAAGAAGCTCAATCAGGCAAAGAACTCGAAGAATCCGTAAATTGCTGTATCATAGTAAAAGCGAACCGCAAGCCGGAGATGTACGGCGATGCCGAATATGTAAAAGGCACGGATAAAATATATTTTTATCAGTATTCATCAACCGATGAAGCTGAAAAAGCGCTTGAATATTATCAGTCCCTGAGTTATGTTCAATGGGCGGAATATGACGGAATTGTTGAAACTCAAGCTCTCTCATACGGAAATGATATGGTTGGCTCCGAAGAAGCAATGAAGTATATCGAAAATAACAATATTGCGCTTTCGGATGTGACCGTTGCATTGCTTGATACCGGACTTTATTTCACCGGTGATACATATGAGCAAAACAGCGACAGACTGATAAATTCGGGATATAACTTCAGCGATTCTGGCACTGAAAACAGTGCAAGAGCGGACAATAAGCACGGTCCCGAAATAGCAAGCATAATTTTGGATAACACAAGCGACAATGTTAAAATTGTCGGATATAAGGTGGCAAACAAAAGTAATTCGGGTACCAATGTGTCACTTGCAATAGGAGTTGCACAGGCAGTTGAGAACGGCGTGGATATAATCAGTATGAGCCTCGGCGGAACAACGCCTTCAACCCTGCTTGAGGAAGAAATCGACAATGCGTTGGACAACGGCGTTGTGGTTATATGCTCAGCCGGAAATAACGGCGATGACGTTTCAAAATATTATCCTGCAAGCATAGACGGAGTTATTACCGTAGGCGCTATTGATCAGGACGGTAACCGTACATTTTTTTTCTAATTACGGCGATGAAGTCGATTTTGTTGCCCCTCCCGGGCATTATGTTGAGGCTGAGGCACTCGGTATTGTAACTCAGGAACTCGGAACATCTTTTTCAGCTGTATTTATAGATGCGGCTGCCGCTATGGTTTTAAGTGTCGATGAAGATCTCACTCCCGATGAAGTCAAACAAAGACTTGCCGATACGGCGGTTTCCTATGAGGATTTAGCGTATCACGACGGCTTCCACGCAGTAGAAGAATATGATTATTCAGACCCTTACGGTACATATAAAAAAACCGTTGTTGAGGGCGACTGCGAAAATGAGGAGTTATTTTACGGTTGCGGAATGCCGCAGATTTTATCTGCAATGAATATCACCGAACAAAATGAAGCCGTAGAATTTTCGGTTTCATCGGTAACATATCATAATGAATTTGAAGTGACACTTACGGCGGGAGAAAATTGCGATGTATATTATACTACCAATGAAACATATCCGTCTGAAAATAATGCAACGCTTTATACCGAACCCATAACAATTTCATTTACTACATCAATAAGAGCTGTTGTTTTTTCGGATTCAAAATCAAAAAGCAATGCTAAAGCTTGTGAATACAAAATGGAATATTATGCCGATGAAAGTGATTTTGAAATTACATCAGACGGATTAATAACGGATTATAAAGGGAAACTGACGGAATTCATAGTTCCCGATACCATTAATTCAATTACTGTCACAGGGGTTGCGGACTATGCTTTTGACTGTGATAACAGTATTATAGGAATAGTGCTGCCCGATACAGCTGCGATTATAGGAGAAATGGCATTTGTAAGCTCAACTCTTGAATACTTTACAGAAAAAGGCATAACGCATGTATACGATTTAGGTCTGTCAAGTGAATATCTTTTACTCAGTGATACTCCTAATTTGGAATATTTAGGCTTTGGCGGATTGTGTGACGCAGAACTCCGAACAATTAATTTCTCTAAACTTACATATGCTGATGAGCTTGCATTTTATAATATGTAGCATTTGTCAAGTGCATATCTTCCCCCTACTCGAGAATGTAAAGTACGGTACTTTTGAGCAATGCTTTGTGTTAAGAAGCATTAATATAGACAGTGCTCAAACAATAGATTATTGGGCGTTTGCGTATTGCTATCATCTCAAAAATCTTTCAGCTCAAAATCTAACGCAGATGATATGTTCCGACACAAAAACTGTCGGGACTGAAGGCACATTTACAGGTTGTTCCAGTTTAGTGACGGTAAGTTTGTCCAAAGTAACTTTTTTGGATAGTTGCGCTTTTACCAAATGCAGAAAATTAAACTATGCGTATTTGCCGGAAGTTGTAACCGTAAATTCAGCCACTTTCGCAGAAACATACTCTTTAAAAAGTATTTATCTTCCGAAAGTAAAAGAAATAGGTGATAAAGCTTTCAGAAATTCTCAAATTGAATATGCCGAGTTCCCCGAAGTTGAAAGTATCGGAGAGTATTGTTTTTCATCCTACAATGATTTTTGGGGCTATTATTTGCAAAACACAAAATTAGCCACAATAATTGCCCCTAAATTAAAATATGCAAGCGATTATTCCTTTGCATATGTCGGAGCGGTTACCGAACTTGATTTACCAAATTTTACAACTATAGGTGAGAATGCTTTTTATGAAAGCACGATAAACTATTTGTATGCACCGAGCCTTGAAACAGCCGAAAGTCTGCTTACCGCCGAAGATTCCGTAGTGGTAGCCTCAGCTTCGCTTACGAATTGTTCATACGATGCTTCAAACGCTACGCTTATAATACAGAGCGAAAGAGATTCTTATGCCGAGGATTATGCAAACAGCTATAATCTTGAATTTATTGATGTAAACGATATGGGAAGATCGATAAGAGTTACCGACGCAGGTCTCAGATTCGGATATTCATTTTATGACTCTCAGGGCAAAGATGTTGAGGAGTACGGATTTATCTATACAAACAAAGAAGCTGACAGAAGTCTTTTAAAAACCGAAAACGTTGACGATTCGTCGGTTTTACAGCTGAAAGCCAAAAACTATATACATCGTGAAAACGGCACTACAACATTTAATCTTGTCTTTACCGGCATACCTCAAAGTGCTTATGATACGCAAATATCGGCAAGAGCGTATGCTGTTATTGACGGAAAATATTATTATTCCGAGATTTTAAAAGACAATTTTGATGAAGTAACACAGCTTGTTTTGGCTGATGATGAAATTGACGAAGCAACTAAAAATGCTCTGAATAATCTTTTAAACAGGGAGGTGTGAGAAGTGAAAGAGAGGCCGATTGTAAAATGAAGTTGAACATCTAAAAAATCCATAGCGATTGAATCC
>JAJQGZ010000206.1 GCA_021200075.1 Clostridiales bacterium
GAGCGCAACCTTGCCAAGGTTGAGGTAGCGAGTTCGAGTCTCGTCATCCGCTCCATTAAGGCTTCTGCTGAACCTTTTGTTTACGGCACCATAGCCAAGTGGTAAGGCGTGGCTCTGCAAAAGCCTTATGCCCCGGTTCAAATCCGGGTGGTGCCTCCATATCGCTGCAGATTTATTTATCTGCGGCGATTTTTTATATTTACTTTTACTATCTTGTATTTTCCATTGCATAAGACATTGTAAAATTGTATAATTTGTAAAATTGTATAATTTAATGAAAGAATATATAAAGTTATATTTATTTTTTCGGAGGAAAACCAATGAAAAATATTTGCGATTTATACAATAAAAATTTTACCGATTTGCCCGAAAAGGTGCTTCAGTTCGGTGAAGGAAATTTTTTTGAGAGCTTTTGCCGATTGGTATATACAAAAAGCTGATGAAGCTGGTGCTTTTAACGGCAGAGTTGTAATTGCTCAGCCTACACCTCACGGCAGAGCTGATGCCGTTAATAAGCAAAATTCTTTTTATACAGTGGCTGTAAGAGGAAAAGAAAACGCAAAGCCTGTTGAAAGTTTTGAAAAAATATCCTGTGCCTCACGCTGTATTAATACAATACGCAGATTGTTCTGCGCTTATCAATGTCGCAACAAGTAAACAGCTTGAGATTATTATATCAAATATTACCGAAGCGGGTATCGCATATAAATCGGAAGAAAAACAAAGCGATGTCCCGAATACAACATATCCTGCGATGCTTACAGATCTTTTATATTGCAGGTTTTCCGCCGGTCGAAGAGGTGTTCTCGTTCTGCCGGTTGAGCTTATTGAAAGTAATGCCGATGTTTTGAAATCATATATTTTACGCTATGCCGATGATTGGCGTTTAGGCGATGGATTTAAGTCTTATATCAATAATGAGTGTAAATTCTGCTGTACTCTTGTTGATAGAATTGTAACAGGTTTTCCGTCAAAGGATTATCAGCAAATTAGTAACAGGCTCGGTTATGAGAATAATTTCATTACTGTGTGCGAGCCGTATAACAGCTGGATTGTTCAGGGCGATAAGAATTGCGCCAATATATTTTCTCTGCACAAAGCTGGGCTTAATATTAAATGGTGCGATGATTTATCTCCTTACCGTGAACGCAAGGTTCGTATATTAAACGGTGCTCACACAATGTCTGTTTTATCTGCGTACTTACGCGACTTTGATATTGTCAGAGATATGGTAAACGACCCTCTTTTTTGTGCTTATATCAAAAAAGGGCTTTTTGAAGAGGTTATACCGACTTTGAATTTGTCCGAAAAAGAGCTTGCCGATTTCGCCGAATCCGTGCTTGAAAGATTTTCCAATCCGTTTATAGACCACAAATTGCTTGATATTTCGCTTAATTCGGTTTCAAAATTTAAGTCTCGCTGTCTTCCTACAATTCTTGATTATAAGAAAATTATCGGCAAATTACCTCACATTCTCTGCTTTGCTCTCGCAAGCTTAATATTTTTTACAACGGCAAATACAGCAAAGATGATAATTTATTTTACGGGGTAAGAAACTCTGAAAAATACTGCATAAACGATTCAAAAGAAATTACCGATTATTTTGAATTTGCATATTTGCAGGAAGATACCGTTAAAGTTATATTGGAAAATAAAAACTTCTGGAATATGGATTTAACGGATATTGACGGACTGTATGACTTGGTAAAAGGGTATTTTGACGATATAAATAATTCTTCAATGAAAGAAGCAGTCGAAGGGGTTACAGACTATGAATAAGCTTTTTAAAATTAATGAAAATGATAATGTAGCAATAGCACTTGAAAATCTAAAAAAAGATATTCTGAAAACGGACTGACCCTTTTAAACGATATTCCGTTCGGGCATAAGGTTTTACTGTGCGATTTAAAAAGAGGGGATAATGTTATTAAATACAGTCAGCCTATTGGGCATATTATAGAAGATACGCCTAAGGGTACCTATATCCATGAACATAATTTGAAAACCAATCTGTCGGATATAATCGACTATAAATACGATGTAAAATACCCTTATAAAACAGAAAAATCCGATTTAACATTCCAAGGCTATGTAAGAGCCGACGGCAGAGTAGGAACTCGCAATGAGATATGGATAATCCCCACGGTAGGCTGTGTAAGCAAAACTGTTGAACGGCTTAAAAAGCATTGCCGTTCATTTGTTGTGGACGGTTGCGACGGCGTATTTTCTTTTATTCATCCTTTCGGTTGCAGCCAACTCGGCGACAACCAGGAAAGTACAAGGAAAATTCTTACTTCTCTTGTAAACCACCTGAATGCCGCAGGAGTACTTGTCGCATCTCTCGGATGTGAAAATACAAATGTTGAAACATTTAAAAAAGTATCTCGGAGATATTGACGAGAGGCGTGTGAAATTTTTTAATTACGCAAGATGTTGAGGACGAAATTATCGAGGGAGAAAAGCTTGTAAGCGAGCTTATAGATTACGCAGTGACTTTTAAAAGAGAAAGCGCCGGCATTGACAAGCTGATTGTGGGGTATAAATGCGGAGGTTCCGACGCATTCAGCGGTATTACCGCAAACGCACTTTGTGGAAAGCTTACCGACAGATTGATATCATACGGTTCTTCCGCAATTTTAATGGAAGTACCCGAAATGTTCGGAACAGAGCATTTTCTGATGAAACGCTCGGTTGACAGGGAAATTTTCAACAGTTCGGTTAATATGATTAATGATTTTAAAAAATACTTTTTCAGCCATAATCAGCAATGCTACGAAAACCTATCGCCCGGCAATCACGACTGAGGAATTACCACACTTGAGGAAAAGTCGCTCGGCTGTATTTAAAAGGGCGGTACATCGGCTGTAACGGGCGTACTGAGTTATGGCAACAGAGTAGAAAAAAAGCGGACTTAATATTTTAAGCGGCCCGGGTAACGATATCGTTTCGGTGACCAATTTAACCGCCGCCGGCGCTCAGATAATTCTTTTCACAACTGGATAGATTTCAATGCAGGGGATTTGATTGAAAATCCAGACTTTAATTCTGCAATGGATAATTTACTTGAGTTTTTAATAAAAACCGCTTCGGGAGAAAAACTAAGTCCAAAAGAAACGGTTACCGTGATATTTCTATTTATAAAGACGGAGTTATTAATGTAAAATGTAAAATCCCGTCATAAAATCATAGATGGGATTTATATATATATTTATTTTTTATTGTAAAGCTCCTCGGCATTTTCCGCCGGCAAAAGTATACGACGGCTGTTATAAATATCAATTTCCAAATAATCACCACTGTAGTCGCCAGAAATTATTTTGTAAACAGGTCTTTCGCTTTTTATGATATTTGATTCGTTTGTAATTTTATATTCTTCAATATCGGTAAGCTTGATTTTTTATAAAACCCTGCAATTTCCCCTTGCCGAAACCGTAGTATCCTAAATTTATCGTTAAAAGTTTGTTATCAATTTTAACTCCTTTTTCTGTACAAAAGTATATGCACATTAAAGTTATAAATACTGCGAAAAC
>JAJQGZ010000172.1 GCA_021200075.1 Clostridiales bacterium
CTGCTTAGGCATCCATTTTTTATTCGTCATACGGGAATATATTTCTGACGAGAACATTTCTGTCTTCGTTAAAGAGCCACTTGGACGAAGTGGTGAAATCGGTAAAGCGAGTGCCCACGCCGATTACAAGGTCTGCATCTCTGCCGATTACATTGGCTGCCTTTCCGCCGGTTACGCCGATGCCGCCGAGATTGAGCGGATGCTTCCAGTCGATAAGACCCTTGCCCGCCTGTGTTTCGGCAATCGGGATATTATATTTTTCGGCAAATTCAAGAAGCTTCTTTTCCGCTGCGCTGTATCTTACGCCGCCGCCGCATACGAGTATTGGCTTCTTTGCGCTTTTGACAAGCTCGGTAGCTCTGTCAAGCTGGGAAGAGGTAATCGGTCTTCTGTCCATATGCCATACTCTTTTTGCAAGGAAATGGTCGGGATAATCATAAGCCTCGCCCTCAACATCCTGCGGCATAGCAAGGCAAACCGCTCCGGTATCCGCCGGGTCGGTAAGAACACGCATAGCATTAATGCACGCAGTCATAAGCTGCTCGGGTCTGATAATCCTGTCAAAATAATGGCAAACACCTTTAAACGCATCGGTAACGGTTCTGCCGTAGTTATCGAAAAATTCCGCCTGTTGCAAAACAGGGTCGGGCTGACGGCAGGCAAAGGTGTCGCCGGGGAGAACGAGAAACGGAATCCTATTAGCCGTGGCACAGCCGCAGGCTGTTACCATATTGGTAGCGCCGGGGCCGATTGAGGACACGCAGGGAATTATCGCTTTCCTGTCCATCTGCTTTGCATAGGCAACGGCGGCGAGAGCCATATTCTGCTCGTTTTTACCCTGATAAAATTTAAGGTTATGCCCGCCCTGTTCAAGAGCCTGACCTACGCCGACAACACAGCCGTGACCGAAAATGCCGAAAATTCCGCTGACAAATTTAGTCTCAACTCCGTCGCATTCTATATACTGATTGTCAAGGAACTTTACAAGCGCCTGTGACATTGTAAGTCTTGTTCTTTTCATAATCAAGCCTCGATTTCCGAAAGTTTAACAACTCTGTGCTCAGCCACCGACTTCTTTGCCGCAAGACCGAGACGAAGCGCTTCAAGCCCGTCGTAAACTGTTGTTTTTGTTTCTTTATCATTAATAACGCAGTCGATAAACTCCGTCATTTCGTCCGTAAAGGACTGCATATATCTTTCAAGGAAAAAGTAAAGCGGTTTATCGGTGGAGGCACCGTTTTCATCAATAAATTCAACATTGGTGGGTTTGTCGTTTGCGGCACTTGCCTGACCGTTTTTGCCGAATACCTCAAGCCTTTGGTCATAGCCGTAAGCGGCTCTTCTGCAATTGTCGATAATGCCGACGGCTCCGCTCTTGAATTTAAGCGCTATAAGTGCGGTGTCAACATCACCTGCTTCACCGATAGCGGGGTCAACAGTAACGGCTGCGTTTGCGTACACTTCCTCAACCTCTCCGCCGATGAAGCGTGCCATATCAAAATCGTGCACTGTCATATCAAGGAATATTCCGCCCGATACTTTAACATATGCAATTGCGGGAGGCTCCGGGTCACGGGATGTTATTTTAATTATCTGGAGGTCGCCTATCTTGCCTGTGTTTGCAAGCTCTTTGATGTATGCAAAGTTGTGGTCGTAACGCCTGTTAAAGCCGATTTGAAGCTTTACTCCGGCTTTATCCACAGCATCGATAACCGCCTTGATTTTTGTTACCGTAAGGTCAACCGGCTTTTCGCAGAAAATATACTTTCCTGCTTTTGCCGCCTCTATTGCAATATCGGCGTGCGTATCGGTTGAGGAACAGATAAGCACCGCTTTAATCTCCGGGTCATTTAAAATCTCGTGATAATCTTCATAATACTTCAGTATACCGAGCTCTTCGGCAACTTTTTTTGCGCCGTCAACATAAATATCCGATATTGCCGCAATCTGCGCATTGGGGATATGGTATGTAATTGATTTTGCGTGTACCTGTCCGATTCTTCCGGCTCCGATGATGCCGACTTTGATTTTTTCCATAAATATTTGCCTCTCACATAATTTTTGCAGGTTTAATCCTATTCTCATTAATTATATCACAATATTTTTTATAATTCAACACTTAAAATAATTTAATGCCGACTTTTTAAGATATTTTAAAATTTTCTTCGCCGAATGTTAAAATTTGTATTAAAAAGTTGCAATAATCAAAAAATATATGTATAATATAGGAAGTAACTATCGAATGTCGTTTGCTAAGCCCGACGGCATTCAAAAACTTTAAGGAGTGTTAATTTTGATTTACAAATACAGACCCACGGGCGTATGCTCTCAGCAGATAACAATTGATATTGACAATAACGACGGAACAATAAATTCCATCAGCTTCCTCGGCGGATGCAACGGCAACCTCAAGGGCATAGCCGCTCTTGCCAAGGGCAAAAAACCGGAGGAAATCATATCCGCACTAAGCGGAATACAGTGCGGAATGAAAGGCACATCCTGCCCCGACCAGCTTGCCAGAGCGCTGAAAGAAATCAGCAATAATAAACAGGCTATCTGACCGTACACTACATAAATACAGGAGTATGGATATATGCTTAGACTTGAAAGCAAAACGCTTCAGCGTGAATTTGTCGTACACGAGGAAATACTGTACGCATCGCAAATAAGAAATGTTCTGTCCGGCAGGGATTTTGTACCCGACGGCAACAGCGTTGAATTTGTGTTTCATTTTACGGACGGAAGCGAATTTTCATCAAAAGGATTAAAGGTAACCGGCAGCGAGCAGGAAGACGGAAGGCTCTCCTTTACATTTGAGGAGACGGACGGTATTACTCCGACGCTGACATTTTGCGTAGGCGAGGACGGCTATACGCTTAAAAAGCAAATTTCCTTTGTCCAAACAGGCGACAAAATAATTGATTACATTGCGCTTGAATATATAGGAATAACAAATTCAAAAACGCATTTTTCGGTACCGACGGATATTGAAGGCAGCGAGCTTTCCGGAGTACACTCCTCGCTCGGTCAGCCGTTTTATATCGACACGCTGTTTTTCGGCTGTGAATTTCCGGCGACGATGAATACTATCGAATACGGCATAGGGCAGGTTCGCCTTTACCTCGGAAAGAATTTCAGCGGGAAATTTGACTGCCCGTTCACCGTTATGGGCGGAGCGAAAAGCAATCTTATGACGGATATACAAAAGGCTTTCTATAATTATATTGAAAGCATTGCGGCGCCGACAGATTTTCGTGTTCAGTACAACAGCTGGTACGACCATATGCTGAATATCAATGCGGATAATGTTGAAAAATCCTTTTACGAAATCGAAAAGGGTCTTTCCCCAAACGGAGTTGAGCCGATAGACGCATATGTGGTTGACGACGGCTGGAACGATTACAAGGCGTCGTTTTGGAGCTTTAACAAAAAGTTCCCGAATCAGATGAACGATATAACCGTTCTTTCAAAAAAGCTCGGTTCCTCTTTCGGCTTATGGCTCGGGCCGAGGGGCGGCTACAATTCGC
>JAJQGZ010000003.1 GCA_021200075.1 Clostridiales bacterium
TGTCCTCGGACATTTTGTAAACCATGTTACCATATCCGACATATTATCCGACCGTAATGTCAGAGCAGAAACAAATGCAAGAATGTCATCTGGCATTTATTACAGCACCAAATAAATAGATAAAAAAATAACAGTCTGTCAGCTTCGGCTCGGCAGACTGTTTTTTCAAAAATTTATATTTATTATTTGTCAAAAATTGTTTTTGTATTTTCTCAGTGGTTTACTCTCGCTTCAAGGCGGTAAATCGGCTGTTCTTTGTCGAGAAATTTCTGCTCGTATTCGGTGATGATATTGCCCTCAAAAGAGCTGTTGTGCAAATCGAGCGAAACATTCTCAAGCCTGAAACCGCAGGAAGAAAACGCTTCAATCGAATATTCAAAAAAGTGCATATTGTCGGTTTTTTGACAGATTACGCCGTCATCTTGCAAAATTTCTTTATATATTTCAAGGAATTTGGGATTCGTAAGCCTGTGAGCCTTGTGCCTGTTTTTAGGAAACGGACAGGAAAAGTTGAGGTAAATTTCCTTTACGCTGTGCTTTTTTATGTAGGACGGGATGTACTCCGCCGTTATGCACAAAAACATAATGTTTTCAAGTCCCTCGGCTCTCGCCTTGTCAACCACAAGGATCATAACATTCCTGTTTCGTTCTATGCACAAAATGTTTTTATCGGGATTTTCCTTTGCAAATGTGCAGGCAAACTGTCCTTTGCCGCATCCTATTTCAAGGCAAAGCTCCTGTTCCTTTTTGTATATTTCGGAGCAGTCGAGCAGGTGATTTTCATTTGGCGCATCGTTAAAATCAAGTGATTCGTTTTTTCCTATAATAAGATAATCTCCGGCTGAAGCTATACGCTCGTCAAGATTTTTCTTGCGTCTCATTCTCATATTATCGTTACCCTTTAGTCGCTGTATTTTGTCAAATCAGTGTTTGCCGTCAAGCACGCTGTGCGCACATTTTATTCCGTCAATGGCGGCGGAGACTATACCGCCTGCATATCCGGCGCCCTCTCCGCAGGGGTAAATTCCCCTTACTTTGCATTGTAACAGGTCGTCACGCACAATTCTTACGGCGCTTGACGATCTTGTTTCCGGTGCGGTCAAAACTGCGTCGTACATATTAAATCCGTTCAACTTTTTATCCATCTGAACTATTGCGTCACGCATTGTAGTAACCGCTTTTTTAGGCAGACAACCCTCAAGGTTTGTGAGCGTAACACCTGTTTGACAGGTGGGATTTACCGAGCCGAGAGATATACTTTCCTTTCCTTTTAGGAAATTGCCGACAAGTTGCGCCGGCGCACGGTAATCGCCGCCTGCAAGCTCAAACGCTTTGCGTTCAATATCTCTTTGATAGTATATTCCTGAAAGCGGATGGTCGGACGGGAAGTCCTTGGGTTCAATCCCGACCAAAAGCGCCGAATTGGCGTTTTCACTATCACGGGCAAGAGAACTCATACCGTTTACTATAACTCCGCCTTTTTCGCTTGCCGCCGCAACAACAGTACCGCCGGGGCACATACAAAATGTGTATGCGCCTCTTTCGTGGAGCGAATGGCAGGATAGCTTGTAATCCGCCGCACCGAGCTTCGGGTGGTTTGCGAATTTACCGTACTGCGCTTTATTGATAAGGGATTGCGGATGCTCAATCCTCGCACCTACGGAAAACGGTTTGGGCGCAATTTCAATTCCATCGTTGTAAAGCATTTCAACCGTATCTCTTGCGCTGTGACCTATTGCGACGATTACGCTGTCACATTCTATATCAAATTTTTCTCCGCCGTGTGTGTAGGTTATTCCCTGAACAAATCCGTTTGCCTTAATTATGCTCTCAACCTTACATTCAAGGCGCACTTCTCCGCCGAGAGCTTCTATCTTTTTTCTTATTTCCTTAACTACTTCCGAGAGCTTGTCCGTGCCGATATGCGGCTTTGCGGAATACAGTATTTCCTCCGGCGCTCCGGCTTCATATAATTCCTGGAGAACCTTTTTTATATATGGGCTTTTAATTCCCGTTGTGAGCTTGCCGTCGGAGAATGTACCTGCGCCGCCCTCGCCGAACTGAACATTCGATTCCTCATTAAGCTCCCTCATGTTCCAGAATTTTTCAACATCCTTTTTGCGGGAATCCACATCCTTGCCCCGTTCGAGTATAATCGGGCAGGTTCCGGCTTGAGCCAAAATAAGCCCTGCAAACATTCCTGCCGGGCCGAAGCCTACAACAATGGGACGCATACTGCCGTTTCGGCAGTCCTGCGGAAGCTCGTAGCTGTACGGCACCACTATTTTAGCGTCTTTTGACTTGCATTTAAGCACCGCCTGTTCCTCGTCACAGTTAAGGCAAATGTCAAGCGAATAGGTAAAATGCACATCGTTCTTTTTCCTTGCGTCAACGCTTTTTTTATATATCGTGCAGGATGTTATTTCCTTTTCGGCGACTTTCAGTATTTTTGCGGCTTTTACCTTGAGCAGAGTCTCGTCCTCGTCAAGGTTCAGCCTGATTTCGTTTATCCGTATCATAGCTTATACCGTTTGATAATTAAGAATTTATTTTTTTGGCAATTTCGTCTGCAATGGTGATTCCGCTGTAAAACGCAAAGTTCAGATTAAATCCGCCGCAGGGGAACTGGTAATCGAGTACCTCTCCGCAGGCGTAAAATCCGTTGGTCTTTAACGACCTGAAGCCGTCAAATTCTGAAAGCTCTGCTCCGCCCTTTGTAATCTGGGCGAATTTGTAGCTCTTTGTGCCTGTGATAATCAAAAGCCTGTTCTTGGCAATTTTTGCGGTGAGTACGGGATCGTTGCCTGCGGCTTCCGCTGTCAGACGGGAAAGAATCGGAGAGAGTATCCCTTGCAGATTGCCGAACTGCTTGATGTGGTCAACAAGCCTTTTTTCGCTTATATTCGGCGCAAAGTCGAGGGAAACCAAGCATTTTTCGGATTTTCAGAAACGAAATTTTCGCTTGCATATCCCGATAAATTTATTGTCACTATGCCCGAAAGACCGTAATCTGCGAAAAACACCTCGCCGTATTCCTCGGCAACAATTTTTCTGTCAAGGAGCAGGCGCATATTGCATTTTGCTCTTTGCCCTTTCATCGCTTTTACAAATTTATTTGACGATGTGAGCTGAACAAGAGCGGGGCAGAGCGGCGTAATGTGATGACCGAGGGATTCCAAAAGCGAATAACCGCTGTCGGTTAAACCCTTTTCCTTTGCGCCAAGTCTTCGCTTGCAACTACGGCATAATCGGCTTTGATTTGCTTCTTCGTGCTTTTTATATTCAGCTCTTTGTCAATATCGGTAACCGTACAGTCGGTGATTATATTTACGCCGAGATTTTCGCAGCTGTCCTTCAAAATACCACGAACCGTTACCGCTTGGTTTGAATAAGGGTATACTCTGCCTTCGTCGTCCGTGCGTGTAACAAGACCGATTGAGCTGAAAAAATCTATAACCTCTTCATTGTGCTGAGCCTTGACATTTGAAAGATTGCACCGTCCGTTGCCTGTTGCGAGAAGCTTTTTGCCGACCTCGTCTTCTTGTTCTAAGAGTGTAACGCTTGCAGACGGAATATTCTGTTTCAGCCTTACGACGCACGCAAGTCCGCTTGCACCGGCTCCGATTATTACTATATTCATAAATTAAAATCCTCAGATATTTATTTTGTCCTGTAAAGCATTGCATAGCGGTACGGCGGAAGCGATATTACTCCGTTTTTGCTTGCATAACCGAAGTAGCTGTATGAATTATCCCACAAATTGCTTATCGGCACCTCGGCATATTTATCACTGTTATTTACCGCCACAAGGCAGGCCGAGCTTTCACTTGTGCGTGAATAAGCTATCACCGCACCCGAGCAGTAAACAGGCTCAAATTCTCCGTCATATAAGCAGGGGCATCCTCTGCGTATCTGACCGAGACGGCGGTACCATTTGAGCAACTCTTTATTTTGGTCATCCCACTGCATACAGGCTCTGTTGAAAGGGTCTTCCATACCCTGCATACCTATCTCGTCGCCGTAATAAATCGATGGCACACCGGGGAGAGTGTACTGCAAAAGCGACGCCGCTTTCATCATAGATATACCTTTGAGGTAATCATATTGTGAAAGCTCGTTATTTTTATGTTGCCAATCCCTGTCCCTGCCGTTGCAGTCCGGGCCGACAAGTCGGGTAATCGCTCTTTGCGTATCGTGCGTGCCGATATGGTTCATCAGAATATTTAAAACCTGCGGAGGATAGTTCTCCACAATATCCATAACACAGTTGAAAAAATCTGCACCGTTTGCGTATCTGACGAAATTAAGCACTGCGTCCGCAAAAGGATAGTTCATAACGGAATCAAGCTGTTCTCCGAGCAGGTATCTCCGCCTGTTGCCGTAAGAGAATTTTTCAGCTGCATTTTCCCACACTTCGCCTATAATCACGGCGTCCTTGTTTTCTTCTTTAACGGCTTTTCTTAAATCATCGAGGAAAATATCGGGTAGTTCGTCGGCTACATCGAGCCTCCAGCCGCTGATACCGCATTTAAGCCATTTTCTGAGTATTCCGTTTTTACCGCAAATATACTCTCTATAGCTTTCGCTTTCCTCTTTCACCTCGGGCAGGAGCTTTATTCCCCACCAGGAATCGTAATCGTCGGGATAATCAATGAATTTATACCAGTCGTAATATTCACTGTCTTTGCTGTTAGATGCTCCGAGAGTGGGGTATGTGCCGTACATATTGAAGTATTTGCTGTCACAGCCCGTATGGCTGAACACTCCGTCGAGTATAACCGATATTCCGTATTCTTCCTTTGCGGTTTTGCAAAGACTTTTTAAATCCTCTTGCGTGCCGAGCAGTGGGTCTATTTTTTCATAGTCGGCGGTGTCGTACCTGTGGTTTGAGTGCGCTTCAAATATCGGGTTGATATAAATACAGCTTACTCCGAGTTCGGAAAGGTATCCGAGCTTTTGCTCGATACCCTTTAAATCTCCGCCGAAAAAGTCGTTATTCCACATCCCGTTCATCTGTTCCTCACGCCAAAACGGTTCTTCACCCCATTTTCGCATTACTCGAACAGCCGGAATATCTTTTTTTTCCTGACCGGAATTATAAAATCTGTCGGGAAAAATTTGATATATTATACCGCCCTTTAAAAAATCGGGTGTGGTAAAGTCCTTTGCGTACACCACCTGGCGAAATCCTCCGCCCTGAGCCGAATAAACTCCGATACCGCCTTGATTTTTGATAAATCCTTTTCCCCACAGGGTATCAAGCTCAAAGTGGTAAAAGTACAGACCCGGACTTTCTGCAAAAAAGTGAAGCTCCCAATATTCGTTATTGTCGCCGCACATTCCAGCCCAGAACATATCGTAGCAGACCGTGTCCTCATTTTCCTTTGTTACGGCAAGCTTTGCGCAGGAGCATTTGCAGTCACGGGGAACAATAATGCGGAATTTGCACTTTTCGTCAACCGCAATAGCTGAAATTATTGATTTGTAGGCTTTGTCTCTTGAATTGAAAATCAGCATCCTTTTCCCTCGGAATATGTAATTTCGTGTTGATTTATGACCTGATAACACCAAAAAGACACGGCGGAAATATCCGTGTCTTCAGGTGTGAATTTTAAGATATTTTATTTCTTTGTACTTTTTGTACTCTTTGATTTTTTAGCGGCGGATTTTTTCGGTGAAGAAGATTTTTTCTTGTTTGCTTCGGATTTCTCCGCCTTTTTATTTGATGAAGCGGAAGAAGCTTTTTTATCCTCTTTAAATACTACCGGCTTTGTGTTCCAAATATTTTCGGCATAATCCCTTATGGAACGGTCGGCGCTGAATACTCCGGCACCGCTGATGTTCATAAGCGACATCTGCGAGAATTTGCGTTTATCTGCATATGCCTCGGCGGATTCCTGCTGAACCTTTCTGTAATCGGCAAAATCTGCGAGAGTCATATATCTGTCGTTGGTGTTGAAGTACGATACAATTTCGCCGAACTGCTTGTCGTTTATGCCTGCGCCGATAAAGTCAACGGCGTTTTTGAGCGTTTTGTTATTGTACAGATACTGCGACGGGTTGTAGCCGCTGTTTTGAAGCTGTACAACCTCGGGAGTCGTCAAGCCGAATATGAAAATGTTATCCTTGCCGACTGCGTCGTAAATTTCAACATTTGCTCCGTCCATTGTGCCGAGAGTTACGGCACCGTTTAGCATAAGCTTCATATTGCCGGTACCCGACGCTTCCGTTCCTGCAAGGGAAATTTGCTCTGAAATATCAGCCGCCGGCATAAGCGCTTCCGCAAGGGAGACATTGTAGTCTTCCATAAATACAACCTTGATTCTGCCCTTGATGTCGGGGTCGTTGTTTACAACCACGGAAAGGGAATAGATAAGCTCTATTATCTTCTTTGCAAGGAAGTATCCGGGTGCCGCTTTTGATGCGAAAATATAAGTCCTCGGCTGAAAATCCATATTCGGATTTGCTTTGAGCATTTGATATTCGGCAATTATATTCAGCACATTGAGCTGCTGACGCTTATATTCGTGCAGTCTTTTTACCTGAACATCAAAAATTGATGTCGGGTCAAGGTCAATGCCGTTTCTCTTTTTAACAATCTTTGCAAAGCTTTCCTTGTTTGCAAGCTTTATTTGAGCAAGTCGGTCGAGAACCTGAGCGTCGTCCTTGTAATCACGAAGCTTTAAAAGCTCTTCACTGTTTGTAATAAAGCCGTCGCCGATAAGCTCGGTTATAAATGATGTCAGCTGCGGATTTGCCTGGCATATCCAGCGCCTGAAAGCAATGCCGTTTGTGACATTCTTGAATTTTTCGGGTGTAACCGTATAGAAATCGTGGAACACCATATCTTTAAGAATTTCGGAATGAAGTGCGGAAACACTGTTTACGGAATGTGAAGCGGCAACACAGAGGTTTGCCATTCTCACAACACCGCCGGAGACGATTGCCATTCTTTCTTCCTTTTCCTTGTCCTGTGTAACACCGTAGATATATCCTCTGAAACGGTTGTCAATCTCTTTGGTAATGGTGTATATACGGGGGAGAAGCCTCTTGTAAAGGTCTTCGCTCCAACATTCAAGAGCTTCTTTCATAACCGTATGGTTTGTGTACGCAACGGTTCTTGTAACAATGCTCCAAGCCGAATCCCAGTCGTAGCCGCATTCGTCGAGCATAATTCTCATAAGCTCCGGTATCGCCATAGTCGGGTGCGTGTCGTTAATGTGGATAGCAACCTTGTCGGGGAGATTGTCAAGCGTATTGTATTTTGTAAGGTGACGCCTGATTATATCCTGAACGGATGCCGAAACAAGGAAATACTGCTGACGAAGCCTGAGCGATTTGCCCTCCGGAGTATTGTCCGCAGGATAAAGCACCTTGGAAATAGCTTCCGCCATAGCCGATCTTTCCATAGCTTTTATATATGAGCCGGAGTTGAAAAGCCCCATATCGAGATCGGGCTTTTTAGCTGCCCAAAGGCGAAGTCTTGAAACGCCCTTTCCCTTGCCGGATACATACATATCGTAAGGAACTGCGATAACTGTGTTGCAGTCGTTGTATTCAACATGATGGTAATCTCCGTCCCATCTTTCGCCCACAGTTCCCTCGAACCTTACTTCCTGCGCTCTTTCCTCTCTCGGAACAAGCCATACCTCTCCGCCGGGGAGCCAGAAATCGGGCAGCTCGGTCTGCCAGCCGTCAATCAGTTTTTGCTTAAAAATGCCTGCTTCATATCTGATTGAATATCCCATTGACTGAAACGAATTGGTTGCAAGTCCGTCAAGGTAGCAGGCGGCAAGTCTGCCCAAACCGCCGTTGCCGAGACCTGCGTCAGGTTCAAGCTCGTAGAGATTGCCAAGCTTTACATCAAAGGAAGCGAGAGCTTCTTTGAATGTTTCGGCAAGACCGAGGTTGTATAAATTATTCTTGAGCGAGCGGCCCATAAGAAATTCCATACACAGATAATAAATCTGCTTTGTGTCCTGTCCGTTTGCCTCGTGGCGAAAGTCACTGTTCATTTCGGAAAGCATATCACGCACTATCATAGCGCTTGCTTTGTAATACTGCTCGTCGTCAGCCGTTTTCGGGTCTACTCCGAAGAAGTGGCTGAGCTTGTCACTGATTGCTTTCTTGGTCTGTGAAACTG
Source organism: Clostridiales bacterium (assembly GCA_021200075.1). Lineage (GTDB taxonomy): Bacteria > Bacillota > Clostridia > Oscillospirales > Acutalibacteraceae > Eubacterium_R. Next base: position 8,144 of record JAJQGZ010000003.1, read on the forward strand.
TCATTTTTTTCATACAAATCCTCCAAAAAAATCGAGAAAATAAAAGTAATTTTAAAGTTACTTTGTACATTATACACTAAAATACCGAGTTTGGCAACACTAATATATTAATATGTAATTTCTCAATTTTCACCCTTGCTTTTTTTCTTTAAGAATTTACCTAAAATAAGAGTGCAAAGTTCTTTTATCGGTTTATAGTTTACCGCCAGCATAGCGCAGACGAATATAATCTGGATTGCGTAGAGAATTACCGTGCTGCTTGTAAAATTATTTGTATACAGCATTGCCGTGCTTTGACAGACAAGCAATACCGTTTCAAGCAGAAGCATAGGTAAATTGTAGTTTATGCGGATATATTTTTTGATATTGGCGCTTCTTGTTGCAAACACAACCAGGAATGCGCACACCGTGGCTATTGCCGCTCCGTTTGCTCCTATTGACGGAATTAAAATCAGATTTAAAACAATATTTGTCATTGTACCGGACATCGCCGTTAGCAGGGACATCGTGGATTTTTTCTCCGCCATATACACTGACGCAAGGAAGTTTACAAGGCAGGAACATGTCGTTGCGATAATCAATATCGGCACAAATCTCCACGATTCGTAATAAGAATCCGCCACAAGAAGCTTTGTAAAGAATTGGCAAAAAAGTATAAGAGCGGACGCAATTGCAAATACCCCTCCGCTGTATACTCTGAATACTTTTGTGAAAAATTCGGCAACGCTGTCGCTGTCGTATTCGTCAACCGCCGAAAGCTGCCAAGCGTCAATAAATATCTGCGAAAAGAGTATTACAAAATTAGGTATTTTAGAGGCGGCTGTGTATAATCCGTTTGCAGAAGAACCGATGAAATAGGTTATCATATATCTGTCGGAAACATTTATTATCCACCACAAAATAACCGTCGGTATCAGCGGGACGCAGTATTTTAGCATTTGTGACGCTACGCCTTTTTTGAGTCCTCTCGGTTTCAGATATTTATAGAGCTTAACGGTGAGTGTGAGGAACAATACCGAGCAGGCGTCGGACGCAACTATCGCCAATATATATCCCGTTATTCCCCATTTAAAAACTGCGAGGAATACAAGCGTGAAAAGCAGTGTGGTAAGTGTTGCAATAATTCCGTCAATTGCGTAAATTTTGACATATCTGCTTCCTCTTACAAATTGCTGGCAAAGCTGCCTGAACCCCGATACAAGAACGAAAACGAGTATTAGCAAAATGTAATCCCCGAGGTGGAAATCGTTTATCTGAATCAGACTTATGGGGTATGCAAAAAGCAGAAAAACGCAAAAGCCTGCCAGGGTTGTCCGCACGCCGGTTGTAAAAACATCTCTTTTATCCACGGCTTTGTCGAGCGAAAAGCGAAGTGCCGCACTGTTTACCTGCAATGTCACAATCGGGATGAGTACATTTACCGTTTGCTGAATTAAATCGGCGGAGCCGTAATCCGCCGTAGTCATCATTCTGGGGACAAACGGCATTAAAAGAAACGACAGCGCTTTTGATGAAAAAGTGCCTATAGCGAATATTATTGTATTTGACGCTAACTTTTTGTATTTATCCATTCACTTTCTCCGTTTCTTTTATTATTTGCCGTGTAAATTGATTATGTTTTTTGAATATCTGTTTTGTACAAAACAGCCGAGATGTTAAATCAGTCCTTGTATTTAAGCTTTCCGTCGCTGAAAACGAGCGTGTTTTCGCTTGATGCAGAGGTGTAAATACAGCTTCCGTTAAGAATATTGTCTCCGCCGTCCGTCTTTTTACCACAGAGGAAAACATATTGATAGCCGTAACCGACCCCGAGCGTATTGCCGTCTTCAACTCCACCTACGCTCACCATAACTTTTTCGCTCATCGAATTCATATTGATTTCGTTTGCGGTAACGGTATCTCCGTCAATGCTTGTGTAATAAAGTCTGTTTGTGTAAATTACCGGATAGTCCTCGATACTGCAATTTTCCGCAAGGGTTACAATATTTTCAGAGCCGAATTTTTGACGGCAGAGGTTATATGTTCCGTCGTCTTGCTTTTGGTAATAATACATAAATCCGTATTCAAGCTCAAGGTTCAAAATCTCGTCGCCGAGAGTGCCGTCCCTAAAACGCAGTGTCTCTCCGCCGTCAACGCTGATAGTGAGGTACTCGTAATAATCGTCATCGGCATTGTACTCGGTAAAGAATATTCTCGAAAGGGATATTCCGGCAAATGTAACCGTCTTGTTCGTCGGCGCAGTGTAAAGCGTTTTTCCGTCAAAATCCTCAACGGTTACATATCCGACCGTATTATCGGTTCCTATGCAGTAAATTTTATTGTTATATAAATACGCAAAAGAGATATTTTCGGCAATTTGGGTAATATCTCCGCCGCTTGCCGAGCATCTGCAAAGGGCGTTGCTGTCGGTATCTACAAAATAAATATACCCGTCAAGTATGTTGAGGTATTTGAAATTATAGCTGTCAACCTTAACCTTGCTGTTCGTCTCCTCGTTTGGCTCAAAGCGATAAATTCCCTTGCCTGGGATACTGTAAAAGATATATGAGAAGCTGTATGTAACCGCACCGCTTGTTTTGTTGAGCAGATTGCCGATTTGATTCCCCTGCAAAGAGGTATCAAAATCAAAGTCGGAAAATTCAACATAGTCGTACTCGGCGTTTTGAATAATGTGCTGAGTGGTTGTAGGCTCGGTAGTGGTTTGCGTTTGGGTTGCAGTGGTGGTTGTGGTTTTGCCGAGAATGTCCTCGTTTACAATTTCAACAACCTGCTGTACTCCGTCGCCGTCAATCAGCGTTGAAAAATCAAAATCCGGATTGCATATTTTTATTGTGATAACAAATGCCGCAAGCACAATAATAACAATGGTGAGGAATATCAAAAATTTTTTCCTCGCTTTTTTGCGTTTGCGTTTTCGTTGCCTTTTTCTCCTTAGCTTTTGCCTTTCCTTTTCATCAATCATCTGATTTGTCCGTCTCCGAAAATCAAGTATTTTGTGGTGGTCAGCTCACGCAGTCCCATAGGGCCTCTTGCGTGGAGTTTTTGCGTGGATATTCCTATTTCCGCTCCGAGTCCGAATTCACCGCCGTCGGTAAATCTTGTGGATGCGTTGTGGTAAACAGAGGATGAATCTATGCGCTTCATAAATTCCTCGGCGTTTTCCTTATTTTCCGTAATAATGGCTTCGGAATGGCCTGTTGAATATTTGTTTATGTGCTTTATCGCCTCGTCAAGGCTGTCAACGGTTTTTACGCTGATTATATAGTCGAGGTATTCCGTGCCGAAATCTTCCTCACTTGCATCATCAATGTCTGGGCATACCGCTTTCGTTCTTTCGTCGCCCTTTATCTGAACATTCATTTCGTCTAGCTTTGCCTTAATTGCAGGCAGAGCCTTGTCAATTATGCTGCTGTGAATAACCAGACTTTCACAGGCGTTGCATACGCTTATTCTCTGCGTTTTTGCATTGAATATTATATCCGCCGCCATTTGAATATCCGCCGTTTCGTCAACATAAATATGGCAGTTGCCGGAGCCTGTTTCTATAACGGGAACCGTGGAGTTTTCCACCACCGCTTTGATAAGCCCCTTGCTTCCTCTCGGAATAAGGCAGTCGAGATAATCCTTCATTTGCATAAGTTTGGTTGAAGATTCTCTCGTCGTATCGTGTACAAGCTGAACGGCATTCTCGTCAATTCCGGATTCCTTTATCGCTTTTCTCATAATATCCGATATTGCGATATTGGAGTTGATTGCTTCCTTGCCGCCTCTCAGGATAACGGCGTTTCCACTTTTAAGGCAAAGGACTGCGGCGTCGGCGGTTACATTCGGCCTTGCCTCATATATAATTCCGATAACGCCCATAGCACAGCTTACTTTTTTTATAACAAGTCCGTTGGGTCTTGTTACGGTGTCAAGCACAATATCGCACGGGTCGTCAAGTCGGGATACCTGTATACAGCCGTCTGCCATATCCTTTATACGCTGTTCGTTTAGCATAAGCCTGTCGAGCAGTCCGCTTGAAAGACCTGCTTTTTCGCCGTTTTCCAAATCAATTTTGTTGGCGTCTATAATTTTTTGGGCATTGTCAATCAGTGCCTTGCTTATGTTTTTAAGCGCCTTGTTTTTCATCTTTGTGTCTGCACAGGCAAGGCTTTGTGCCGCCGCTTTGGCGTTGATTCCGAGTTGTTCAAGCATAGTATCGTTCCTTTCAGTTATATGGTTGTTATATGTGTTCCTTTAAAAAAGCTTTAATTTATTTTTATTTTTTTGCCGCTTCAAAGTAAGTTCCTATATTTTCCCCTGCCAATACCTTATATATTGATGTCGGCTTTTCACCGTTCATAATAACCGTCGGTATTCCAGCGGATACGGCAATGTCTGCGGCTTTTAATTTCGTGTAAAATCCTCCGGTGCCGTTTTCACCCGCACAGCCTGCGGTGCAAAGTATATTGTCGTCAATTTTCTCCACCCGTGAAATCAGCTTTGCGTCTGCATTTTCTCTTGGGTTATCATCGTAAAGCCCGTCCGTGTCCGTTAGCATAATCAGCATATCCGCATTTATCAGCTTTGCGATTGAAGCGCTCAGGCAGTCGTTATCGCCGTTTAAAAGCTCGGCAACATAGACGGAGTCGTTTTCATTTATTATCGGCAGTGCGCAATAATTGAGTATCTGATTGAACGTATCGAGCAAATGCTTTTTTTCAAGCGGATTGTCAAGATTGTCCGCCGTTACCAAAAGCTGGCTTACCGTAACGCTGTATTCGGAAAACAGCTTGTCGTACAAAAACATCAGTTCGCATTGACCCACGGCGGCGCACGCCTGTAAATCCGCCGTTGTATCAGGTTTTGACAAAAGCCCCAGTTTCGCCGCACCCACCGCAATAGCTCCGCTTGATACAAGCGCTATCTCGTGACCTTCGTTTTTTAAATCCGACAGTACTGACACCAGCTTTGCCATTCTTGCAATATTCGTTTTGCCTGTTGCGTGGGTCAGGGTTGATGTCCCCACTTTTACTACTATTCTCTTCTTTCCTTCAACCTTGGGCATAGTGTTAAACTCTCCGTATATCCGGCGGTTTGCAAACCGTATTTTTCAGTAATAACATAATCAAAATGTAATTAATATTAAATTACAGCAATAAACATTATATCATATTAATTACAACAGTTAAACATTTTTTGAATGTTTTTTAAATTTCGGTAAAAAATAAGCTTGAAAATCCGATTAAATCATCAAAGAGTTTTAAATTATAAAGGCTTTAATCGGTGCGTTCTCAAAACTGCGGAGGTAATGCTAATGACTAAAAGAGGATATATCAGGCTGTTTTCATATGCGCTGACCTTTACGCTTGTTCTTACAGGATATGCGATAGCGAATATGAATGCGGCAAACGCATACAAGGCTCGGCTTGAAAATTCGTATCAGCAAAGCCTAAACGAGCTTTCGGAAGACCTTGATTCAATAGAAACCAATCTTACAAAAAGCATATATTCAAATTCGGATAAAATGCTTGCTCAAATAAGCCGTGACCTTTATTCGGAATGTACGAGTGCCAAGGACGCTCTTTCCCGTCTACCGACCGAGCAAATGAATTTAAGCTCGACCTATAAATTTATAAGTCAGGCTGGCGACTATGTCTCATATCTTGCCAAAAAGCTTGCTTCGGGCGAGGATATAACCGACGAGGAGCATAATAATTTGAATACTCTGCTCGGCTATGCCAAAAAGCTGAACGATTCGGTCGATTCGATGGTGGCAATATGCAATAACGGTGGCAAAATAACCGCAAGCAATGTCAAGGCGGAGAATGTCAGCGTCAATTCTCTATCAACGGATATGACTTCTGCCGAGGACACATTCGGCGATTATCCCACTCTTTTGTACGACGGGCCGTTTGCCGACGCAGTGCTTAACAAGGGATCCTCGCTTCTTAAAAACGAAAAGGAGATAAGCAAGGAAACGGCAAGAGAAAGGGCGGCGAAAGCTCTTTCCTGCGGCGAAAACGAGCTGAGCTTTGAGAATGAGGAAAATTCCACGGTGGAATGTTATGTCTTTAATTACGGTCAGCGAACAATCGGCATAACTAAAAATGGCGGATATGTTTCGCATATTCTTTACAGCGGCAAGACAACTCAGACCTCAACGGATGCCGCAGACGCAGTTAAAACAGCCGGCGAATATCTCGAATCTGTCGGCTATAAAAATATGAGCGAAACCTATTATATGACCAACAACAATATTTGCGTAATAAATTTTGCCTATAAAAAAGCGGCATGACCTATTATACGGATTTGATAAAGGTAGGCGTTTCACTCAATGACGGTAGCGTGGTTTCCCTTGAAGCCGAGGGATATTTGATGAACCATACAAACAGAAACGGCTTTTCGTCCGATATAAAAAAATCCGACGCTCAAAAAAATATAAGCCCGTATTTAACCGTTCTCGACAGCAAAAAATGCGTCATTCCCAAGGACGACGGTACCGAAGTGCAGTGCTATGAATTTCACTGCGAAAGCAACGAGACAAACGAGGAAACGCTTATTTATGTAAATGCCGAAACAGGTGTTGAGGAGGATACAATGATACTCCTTTATTCCGACGGCGGAACGCTTACAAAGTAAAATAAATTAATTGTATAAAAAGATAAATATCGGTAATCATATTACAGAAAGGAAGTATTCTTTATGAAAAGTAAAATTTTAACTTTTGCAATGGTATTGGCGGTTATTGCAACCGTGTTTATGGGCTGTTCAAACGATACCGACGATACGGATACAAGCACTTCCGACACCTCGGTTTCCGACACTTCGTCAGCCGATACTTCAACAACGGATTCCGTAAGCGAAGCGGCGAGCGATGTCAGCGATAATGCGGATAATGTTGCCGACGATTTGGCAGACGGTGTTGACGATGTTGCCGACGGAGTAGGGGGACGCTGTTGACGAAGCGGGCGACGCCGTATCCGATGCGGTTGATTAAAGAAGCGATAAGATAAAAATTGAATAAAGTCCTGAAAAAAGCAGAACAGCTTGCTGAGTTTAATTTGGCTCTGTTTTGCCTTTTGATTTTTATACCATACCGCCGTTTACTCCGAGTATCTGACCGGTGATGTATCTGTTTTGAGCAAGGAAAAAAACGGCGTCTGCAATCTCCTCCGGCTCTGCAAGCCTGCCGAGAGGTACCTCCGCTTCAAGCTCCTTTTTGTCAAACATGTTGTTCATTCTTGTATCGGTTATTCCCGGGCATACGCAGTTTACGGTTATATTGCTCGGGGCAAGTTCCTGCGCCAGCGCTTTGGTCAGCCCTATCACCGCCGCCTTGCTCATTGAATATGCCACCTCGCAGGATGCGCCTGTTTGCCCACATATCGAGGATATATTTACAATGCTTCCGCTGTGACGGCGAAGCATATTTTTTGCGGCTTCCTTTGCGCAGAAAAAATACGACCTTGCGTTAATATACATCAGTGCGTCGTATTCGTCCTGCTCGGTGTCGTTTATTTGCTTTATCAGGCTTACTCCGGCATTATTCACAAGCACATCAATATCACCGATTTTGCGAAACAGTGATTCGATTTCATCCACATTTTCCAAATTGCATTTAATCGCCGTAACACCGTCAAAATCAGGCTCGGTTTCGTTTTTTGTGATGAAGATATCAAACCCTTTTTCGCAAAACAGCTTTGCGCATGCCTTGCCGATACCGGTTGCTCCTCCGGTTATCAATATCTTTTTCATATTCATTTTCGTCGGTTGCACGCATTATTTGCGATTGCGTAACCGCCCACGCTTTCCTGTTATTTTTGTTTAATCAATTATTTATTTTAGCATAAAGCCTATAACAAATCAACCGCCCATGTTATACGCTTTTTTAAACAAAAAAAGGACGGCTAAAAAGCCGTCCTTTGGTGCGAGAGACGGGACTTGAACCCGTACGAGTCGCCCCACACGCCCCTCAAACGTGCGCGTCTGCCGATTCCGCCACTCTCGCTCAACGGTATGCATTATAGCAAAACAGATAGTGTTTGTCAATAGTTTTTTTAAAAATATTCAAAACTGTTCATCATTGTTCATCGTAAGGAAAATTACAATTTATCCTGCGGTGATGCGATATTATATTCACTTGTTACTCAGCCGAACATTGCCAGTATCTCATCTTTCGGCACTGCGCCGCTTATGCGTTCGATTTCTTCTCCGTTTTTAAATGCGACAAGAGTCGGTACGCTCATTATATAATATTCCTGCGCAAGCTCCTTTGCCTCGTCCACATTTATTTTGCTAACTTTCATTTCCTTTGCAATTTCGTCAACGGTGGGCGGAAGCATTTTACACGGCATACACC
>JAJQGZ010000225.1 GCA_021200075.1 Clostridiales bacterium
GGACTCTATTAAACTTTTACACGGAAGTGTTCAACTTGCACTTGCAATTTTCGTTCATTTTTTGTTTTTGCTTCACTTACATACTTCTCCCGAGCATCAGGGAATTTTGTCTGTATAAATTTTGCATACGAGCAATCGGGGGGAGAAAATCATATTTTTCTCTTTGACATATTCATAAATCATATTGTACCAATTCTTCAACGATTGCTCGGATTTATCCTCGAATTTTCCGATTTTTAATATGCCTTTGCTTTCACATTCAAGGAAATAATCGTAGACATTGTTAGTTTTCTTTACATCATCAACGACAACAGACTTTATCGCAAGCCTTGCAGACGGAATATTTTTAAACGGTATAACTTGGCTTTCATTCGCTTCGACCCTATATATATAACCGCTGATACCGTTTGAAACCTCTTTAAGTGCGTCGGGGTACAGCTCGTGATAAATCGGAATATTATCCTTTGTAAAGCCGTAAGGAAACCAATAGTACGGTCGCCTGACCGCATTGCATAAATAAAATGCCGATACCGCTTCAAGCGTTGTCATATACACATACGGTCTTTCGTGGTCGGCTTGCTTCGGTTCAAGAGCTTTAATTCCGCCGACATTACTTCCGTGATATAAAAGCATGGTATGTTCTTTCTTAAAAAATTATATCTGTATCAAAATTTTATTTACTGATAAGCCCCCGAAGGTTAGGTATCTTCGGGGGCTTATCCTGCCGCTTAACATTTGCGTGGCTATTATTTATTTTTACTGTCAAAAAGCTTTGCGGCGGCGGTGACAAATCCTCTGAAAAGAGGGTGCGGACGGTTTGGTCTGGACTTAAATTCCGGATGGAACTGACCGGCAACAAACCACGGGTGGCTCGGTATCTCTATCATCTCTACAATATGGTTATCGGGCGAAGTACCTGCGAACATCATACCGCCGGCGAGCAAATCGTTCCTGTAATCGTTATTAACCTCATATCTGTGCCTGTGGCGCTCATATATCATTGATGCGCCGTAAAGTTCGTATGCCTTCGATTCCGGATTAAGCGTACACGGATACTGACCGAGACGCATTGTTCCGCCTATATCGGTAACATCCTTTTGCTCGGGAAGAATATCAATAACCGGATAAGGAGTATCGGGGTCAATCTCCGACGAATTGGCGCCTTTAAATCCGAGTGTATTCCTTGCAAATTCTATAATAGCAACCTGCATTCCGAGGCATATGCCAAAATACGGAATATTATTTTTGCGTGCATATGAACAGGCGATAATTTTACCCTCGATTCCTCTTGAGCCGAAACCGCCCGGGACAAGTATTCCGTCCATATCGCCGAGAATCTTATCAAGGTCTGTGCCCTGCTTCTCAAGCATTTCGGAATCTATCCACTGAATATCAACAGCGCTCCTTGTCTCTATACCGCCGTGTTTGAGCGCTTCGTTAATTGATATGTAGGAATCGTGAAGTTCAACATATTTGCCGACAATAGCTATTTTAACGGCACGAACAGGGTTCCTGAGTGCTTCGAGCATAGTCGTCCAGTCACTGAGGTCTGGTTCGGGGCAGGAAAGCCCCAATCTCTTAACAACAACATCGTCGAGACCCTGTTCACGAAGCATCATAGGCACCGCATAAAGAATATCGCAGTTATTATTTTCGATAACACATTCCTTGTCAACATTGCAGAAAAGCGCCACCTTGTTCTTTATATCGTCGGTAAGCGGATGCTCCGTGCGGCAGACGATTATATCGGGGCATATTCCGAGGGAAAGCATTTCCTTAACCGAATGCTGCGTGGGCTTCGATTTAAGCTCGTCGGATGCGGCAAGATACGGAACAAGGGTTACATGAATGAAAAGGCAGTTGCCCTTACCCTCTTCAACTGCGAACTCACGGATTGCTTCAAGAAACGGCTGGGATTCTATATCGCCTACGGTTCCGCCAATTTCAACAAGGCATACATTGGCTCCGGTGTCGGCATTTCTTGCAATAGAACGCTTTATCTCATTAGTCACATGAGGAATTATTTGAATGGTCTGACCGCCGTAAACGCCCTTGCGTTCGTCCAAAATAACCTTCCAGTAAACTCTTCCGCTTGTGAGATTTGAATTTTGTGAAAGACTTTCGTCTATAAACCTTTCATAATGACCGAGATCAAGATCGGTTTCCGCTCCGTCATCGGTAACAAAAACTTCTCCGTGCTGAACCGGATTCATCGTACCCGGGTCAACATTAAGATACGGGTCGAGCTTCTGCGCCGTAACCTTAAGTCCTCTCGCTTTGAGAAGTCTGCCGAGCGACGCTGCGGTAATTCCCTTACCGAGACCCGAAACCACTCCTCCTGTTATGAAAATATATTTTGGATTGCTCATTTTTATCCTCCGCAAAATCACACAAATAGCCGTGAAATCTCCGCCGTAACAAGACGAAATATGATGATGTCTGCTGTTTTACCGTGAAAATTCGCTGACGTATCGGCAAAACATACTTTTAAACACAAAAAACGGTTGTACTAAATATCCAACCGTTTGTACTTATATATTATAGATTATATCCGTTTATAAATCAATAGCAAAAACAAAATTATTTGAAATAGTTTGAACAATTTGCCGTATTGACTATACTCAGTCCCTGCCGTATGTTATAACGATTTCATAATCGTCATATTCGATATTGCCCGCCGCAATTTCATCGCTTAGCTCGTATGATTTAGTCTCGCCGGCAGCAAGAGTTTCCTCCGCCGTTGTATTGAAACCGCCGACCATATCGCCGTCGTTATAGAAAATTACATTGATTGTCGGTATGTAACCGGTCTTGGACTTGTTCGTTACATCGCAGGAGAACTTCAAGGCTTTTTTGGTGGAGTTGTCCTTTGCGTTTTTCACTTTAAAATCGGACTGATCCGGGTAAACACCATCATCCTGCTCGGTGTAATTTGTAGTACTCGCTGATATTAAAATACTAACCGAATCAGCAAGAACACCCTTATATGACACGCAACCTGCATATTTTACGGTATCGCTTTCAGCAGATGAACCAACAAATACATTTTCCGCATCCATTGTATTATAATCATTTTCATCATTATTTTTAGAGCCAAGTGCCTTTATAGTTAACACGGAACTCCAATCGCCAATCCGCTATTTGGATTCGTATATTCAATCGCATAATATATGTATATAGTATCCCCGTCTTGAACCACAGAATAGCCGCTATCTTCAAGCTCTGGTTGGTTAGTATTGTTCACATTATGCTCGCCCGTTGTTGCATCTCCGCCCCGATTATCGTCTTCAGTTTCTGACGAAGAAGCTGAAGATTGGTTATCATCACTATTCAAAGAATTTGAACAAGCAACCAATGAAATACGTAGCGATATGATCATTAAAAGACTTATAAACTTCTTCATATTTTTTTACTTGTATGATATAGTTAGCTATTAAATCATACCCTTTCATAAAATTTACGCTTAC
>JAJQGZ010000110.1 GCA_021200075.1 Clostridiales bacterium
ATTATATATATCAGAATATTTACTACGCTGTTTGAGGAATCGTTAATGCCGCTCGGTGCTTCTCCGCTTTCGGAATCGAAATCCTGAATATCCGACGGCATATTGTCGGCATCGAAATCATCGGGCATATCTCCGCCTCTGCCGTCACTGCCGCCGTCTCTGTCAAAGTCACCGTCTCCGAATTCAACCGAAGAATCATCTGAGCTTTCGCCGTCCGCCATTTCGGGAGGAGTTGACTGCTCGGAATCTGCCGCATCGCCGGAATCGGTTGAGCCGGAAGAATCTGCCGTATCTGAAGAATCCGAGGAATCGGGCATTTGCATTTGCGTACCGCCGCTACGAGTATTGCTCATCAAAGCGGACTGAATCGGGCCTGAAGCAAAGCCGCCTGCAACTGCGCCGATTATTGCGCCGATAACGGCAAGAACCATAATTTCTTTAACAACCGATTTTTTCAGCGCTTTGAGCTGTTCGTCAACCGACTGTGTATTTTCGCTTTGCTGAACTTGATTTATATTATCACCGTCGGTAACGGCGTCTTCGTTTAAAGTCTGATTTTCATTATCTAATTCAGTGCTGTCGGATTGTAGAGCGGAATCAAGAATGAGCCTTACTCTTTTCCTTGCATTGAGTACGGATACCAAAATCAGGAGTGCTGTTCCCAAAACAGCGGATACAATACATATTATAAGTTTAACGCTGTTTGATGAAGAAGCGTTTTCGCCGTCCGTCTGACCTCTGCCGCCGCCTCTTTGAAAATCTGATGTATCGTCTGAGCTTTGAGTATCGGAATCCGTTTCGGTATCTGCATCAGTGTCCGTATCTGTATCGGATGAATCTGAATCCGTTTCGGTATCGGTATCAATTTGAACTATCATTGCGCTTATACTATCGGATGAGCTGTCGGAATCCGAGGAAGAATCATCCGATGACGATTCTGTTGAATCTTGCGATTCGGACTGAGAAGTATCGGTATTACTGCCGGATTGCGAAAAATCGCCTCTTCCGCCGAAGTCGAAAGAGTTCCAACCTGCTCCTACACTTACGGCAAAAGCCATTATAAGAGCTATAATAATTGTTAGAATCGCTCTACCTTTAAATTTGAAAATCTGTTTCATAAATAGACCTCACTCTCGGAGAACATAAACATTGCAATTACTTGCCTGTTCCCTCTTTATTTCACAAAGATTAAACTACGCAAACCTTAAATCAAACTAAAAAAGAGCAAACTTTTTTAAAACAGAAAAAAGTTCGCTCTTTGTTCATTTTTTGTTAATTTTCGAAATTCGGAATGTTTTTACAACTTAACAGTAAATTCTATGGACTTGCCGTCCTCACTTTTTACGCTTATCTTGCCCCTATGATTTTCGGCAACCGACTTTGCGATTGAAAGGCCTATTCCGTAGCCCTCTTTTTGAGAATTGTAAGAAGTATCTCCCCGATAAAAGCGTTCAAAAAGCATATTGACATTTTCAACATCTATATTATCTGCCGTATTATATACGCTCAGCGTTATATGGCGTGAACTGTTTGTAAGGGAAATTATGATAAGCCCCTCATCATCGGAATACTTGATTGCGTTGTCCGTCAGATCCGTCAGAATTGAGACAAGTGAACGAATACCCCGTTCGTCTCCGTTGTAATTTACATTCGAAGTAATATCCATCTGAACGGTTTTGTTCTCATTTTTAGCAACCGGGAGAAATCAATAAGCTGTTGGGTGAGCTTCGATAACTTTGAAACCTGATTTTTAATGCTGTCAATCCATTTATTTTCTCCGTTTTCAATTTCAAGTACTTCAGCGTTTGCACTGATTACGGTTATCGGTGTTTTAAGCTCATGGCCTGCGTCGGTAATAAACTGCTTTTGCTTTTTATAGCTTTCCGCAACAGGCTTTATTGCCTTATCCGACAGGAATACTATCAAAACAAATATAAGCAAAAGACCGAGGAGACTGACAAGAACACTGGCAAAAAGGAATGTTTTAAAATTTGAAAGCGCCGAAGAGCAATCTACGAATATGCAAACAGTTTGATTTCCATCGGTTGTTATTCGGTATTTGTAATTCCCTTTATAACCGCTTTCCCTGCTGCCTTTGCTTACATCCTGTGCCATTTCGCCGGCACTTTCGGCAGTAACTGCCGCAATATGGTCTACCTTTGCTTCCATAACCTCACCGGATGAATCGAGAATTACGGTAAAATACCTTGTCTCAAACGGAGTTTCCTCGGTAAAGCCTTTGCCGATATCGTTATCAAAAATACGGCCGTTTGACAAGTCCCGTTTATTATGCTCCGGAAAAGAACCGCCGTTTTCCGCAAGAGTGTCAAGTATAACATCATTACTTTTGTCCACGGAGTAAAAATTGGCGACATTAATTATACCGATAATCACACTGAGAACAAGAATTACGGAGAACATAGAAATTACTATAAATTTTCTTTTAAGTGATTTAATCATCTTTTTTTCTCCATTATATAGCCCAAATTCCTGACAGCACGAATCTTCACCCGTGAGCCAGATTCCGACAGCTTTTTCCTCAAATTGGAAATATAAACCCAAATTACATTAAGCTCCGCTTCATTATCAAATCCCCATATTTTTTCAAGCATAAGCTCGGCGGAAATTATCCTGTTTGTGTTCATCATCAGCATTTCGGCAATCTGGTATTCCTTGTTTGAAAGCTCGTATGATTTATCACAGCAGGAAAGAACATAGAGCGAACGGTCAAGGCACAAATCCTCAAAGCAAAGCAAATTGGTTGAAGAATCCGACGATTTGCGGGTTATTGCACACAAACGAGCCAGCAACTCCTTAACGGCAAACGGCTTTGTCAGATAATCATCTGTGCCGCTGTCAAGACCTATCACCTTATCATCAACCTCGCTCTTTGCAGTCAGCAAAAGCACGAGGACTTTACTGCCCGAAGCACGGAGAAGCTTGAGAACCTCTATTCCGTCCCTTTTGGGCATCATTATATCGAGTATTACTCCGTCGTATATTCCTGTCTCCAAATAATCAGTTGCGGATTCGCCGTCGTAAACAGCGTCAACGGAATAATTATTATGTTTTAAAATCGCACACAGAGCATCGGAAAGCTCTCTCATCTTCTGCAAGTAAAAGCCGCATAAGCTTACCTCCGTTTCATTCAACAAGGCTGTATTAATCAGCCGGTTAAATCATATATATTATAAATGTATTATAAATGCTCAACTTAAATCAAGCTTAAATAAAAAAGTCAGATACAAAAATATTAAAAAACAAACAAAAAACTCCGGGTGCTGTGGGGACACCCGGAGCCATCGTGGATGGAGTATTTTTAATAACAGACAGAGAAATGAAAAAAGTATTTATGAATTGAATGAGGAGAAACTCTGACTCCGTAATCTGTTATCCACTACCGTTATAAGGAGGTATGAAAAAAAATGAAATTCAAAATCAAACATCAGTAACAAAGAATTA
>JAJQGZ010000047.1 GCA_021200075.1 Clostridiales bacterium
AGGGGCGGATAGCATCCGCCCGCCTTATAGTTGTTATGCAAAAAGTCCCGAGAGTATCGAGTTCTCGGGACTTTTAGGCATTTTTAGCCTTTATTTTTACAAATATTAATTTTACAGATGGAAAACTATATCGTCGCTCTTTTTGTTAAAGAACCAAATTCCGACAGCCAGCGTTGCAAACGATACAACGGTTGCGTAAAGAAGCATTTTTTCGCTCATTATATATCCGTACAGTACGCATTGTCGAAACAGTTCTATCATAGAATACAGCGGATTAATTTTTATCACTATAACTATCCAATCCGTAGTTATTCTTGAGAGCGGATAGATAATCGGCACCATATAAAACAGCAGTGTGCAAAGAACATCCCAGATGTATTCAACATCCCTGAAATATACGGTGATAACCGACAGTATCATCCCTACGCCTATGCAAAATACCAAAAGCAAAAACATCGGCACAATGCACAGCAGAGCATATGGCGTAATTCTTAGATTTGCTCCGTCATAAAGCCCTGTTAATTTGAAAAATATCCACACGCATATAAAGCAGAGTATAGATATTGCAAATGTTACAAAGTTTGCAAGTATTGCCGATATGGGATACATATATTTCGGCACATAGACTTTTTTGATTATGCTTGCGTGCTTCCTAAACGAAGTCATTGCCTGCTTGGTTGACGATGAGAAAAACGAGAATAATAATCGTCCCGTAAAAAGGAATACCGGGTAGCATATCATTTCGTCGTTGTTCCTGCCGAATATTCCTCCGAATACTACGGTCAGGACTATCATATTCAAAAGCGGCTGCACAAAGCTCCATGCAATCCCTATCCAGGAATCTCTGTATTTCAGTTTAACGCTTTTTACGGTAAGCTCCTTTAGGAGGTTTCTGTATTTTTTAAACATACTTACTGTATGATTAAGTTCATTCTTTTCGGAATAATCCATAACTATACCTCTGTAATAAATTACATTTTTACAAATTGAGGTGATAACCATCATTGAACGATATTATAACACAGTATTTTACTATTTTCAACTGTTCTATTTGTTATTTAAAAAGCTGCGCAATCTCGAGCGCCGTCTTCCTGGCGGACATATTTCCGTCGATAACAATGTCGGCGGCGGAAAGATATTTTGATTTTCTTTCGTCGTATAACGCTTTGGCTTTTTCCCTGTCGGCAAAGAGGGGACGGGTGTTGGAATTTCCGATTCTGTCGCATATAACACTGAAATCGGCGTCGAGCAAAACAATTTTGCCGGAATTTTTAACCGCATCTACATTGCGCTGAAATGTCATTGCTCCGCCTCCGGTGGAGACAACGCAGTTTTTCATATCGGCTATTTTTTGGCAGCATTTGTATTCAAACTCCCTGAAATATTCCTCGCCGTAAGCGGCGAAAATTGCTTTTATCGCAATGCCCTGTTCCTGCTCGATCATCTCGTCCGTGTCAATAAATCTTCTTCCCATTATTTTGGAAAGCTCGGTGCCTACTACTGTTTTTCCGCTTCCCATAAATCCGCAAAGTATTATGTTCATATCTTTTCCATTTCTTCCTTAGTTATTTTTAATATGCTTTTTATATCTTCGCCGGTAAATTTTACACCGAGCCATATTTTCTGTGCAACCGCCGCCTGCCAAACAAGCATCGGCAAACCGTTGGAGCATTTTATATTTGCGTCCTTTGCGTATTTTATCAGCTTTGTTTCCATAGGATTATATACTGCGTCAAAAACCGCATTACATTGCACTACCTTTTCTTTCGGCAAAACGCAGGCGTCAGTATTCGGGAACATTCCTACCGGAGTTCCGTTTACCAAAAGGTCGTACTTTCCGCAAACCTCGTCGAGAGTGATAACTTTAATATCTTTGCCGAGCTTATCGGAAATTTCTTTTTTTATCATTTCGGCGGCATCTAAATCGGCGTCACGCACCGCAAGTGTCAGGTTTGCATCTGCAAGTACGCTTTCAAGCGCAAACATTCTCGATACTCCTCCGCTTCCGCAGACAAGTACATCTCCGCCGAGCTTAATCCCGGCGGTTTCAAGCGCACGCAAAAATCCGTAGCAGTCAGTATTGTTGCCTTTGAATTTTCCGCCGTCGGTGCTTACCGTGTTGACGGAGCCGAAAAGCCGGGCTCTTTGCGACAGCTCGTCGAGAAGCGGAATTATTTGCGTTTTGTGTGGAATGGTTACATTAAAGCCGTCAAACTCTTTCAGTTCGCAGAACCTGTCCTTTAAATCCTCGGGAGATATTTCAACAAGCTCATACGAAGCGTCGGTAGAAGTCAGCTTGAATAATTCCTTGTGAATTACAGGCGACATCGAATGACCCAAGGGATAGCCTATAAGACAAAATTTTTTCATTATTTTTTACCTCTTTGAAAATATTTGTTGACAAAACAATCAGAATTATATAATATAGAATTATATAGTATGTAATATAGAATTATATAATATGATAACATAATGATTCAATATTAACAACATTATTAATAACATTTTTTTGAGGTGAAGATATTATGGTATTGGATACTTTAAAGTCAATTCTTTCCGAACAGCTTGATATCGAAGAGGAAATGATAACCGAGGAAAGTCTGCTTGTAGACGACCTCGGCGCCGACAGCCTTGACGCTATCAATATTATTATGAGCGTAGAGGATGAGTTTAAGGTGGAAGTCCCCGACGAAATTATCAAAAAAATCGAAACCGTAGGGGATATTGTTTCTTTTATCGAGAGCAAGTCTTAAAAAATACTTTCCGCTCAGCGAAGCAATTTTGTTTTGAGCCGTTTGTATTGTTGACATTTACGAATAAAAGAAGTAAAATAAAAGCAAGTTAATTTACCTGCTTTTGTTTTTTTATTATTATTTTTTCGGCAATACCGCAGACAATATTAAGAGGGGTTATTTTTATGTCTGAAAAATATGTTATGGCTCTTGATCAAGGTACTACCTCCTCCCGTGCAATTATTTTTAATAAAAAGGGAGAAATAGTCGCCAAAGCTCAGAATGAATTTAAACAGTATTATCCCGAAAACGGCTGGGTTGAGCACGACCCTATGGAAATTCTCTTTTCGCAAATCAGCGCAATACTTTCCTGTCTCAGGCTTGAAAAGGTGAATCCCCGTGATATTGCCGGAATAGGTATAACCAATCAGAGGGAGACCACAATAGTCTGGGATAAGAAAACCGGTAAACCCGTATACAATGCTATTGTGTGGCAGTGCCGTCGTACCGCTCCGACTTGTGAGGAGCTCAAGGCGCAGGGTCTTTCAGATTATATTAAGGAGGCCACGGGTCTGCTTATCGACGCATATTTCAGCGCCACTAAAATTAAGTGGATACTCGACAATGTCGAGGGCGCAAGGGAAAAGGCGGAAAACGGTGACCTCCTGTTCGGTACGGTTGACACATGGCTCATATGGAATCTCACGGACGATAAGGTTCATGTTACGGATTATTCAAATGCCTGCCGTACAATGCTTTTTGATATTGACAAGCTTTGCTGGGATTCGTATCTTTGCGAAAAGCTCGACATACCTATGAGTATGCTTCCGGAGGTTAAGCCGTCAAGCTGTGTGTACGGAAATGTCGCCAAGATAACAGGTATAGAGGATATTTGCGGCGTTCCTGTTGCAGGTGCAATAGGCGACCAGTCCAGCGCACTTTTCGGCCAGGGCTGTTTCAAGTCGGGTCAGGCGAAAAACACATACGGAACCGGCTGTTTCCTGCTTATGAATACAGGGAACAAGAGGGTTAATTCCCGTTCAAATCTCCTTTCGGGCATCGCCTGGGGTATAGGAGATGATATAACATATTCTCTTGAGGGTTCGGCGTTTAACGCAGGTTCGGTAATCAAATGGCTTCGTGACGAGCTTGAGCTTATTGATTCCGCTCGTGAGTGTGATGTTCTTGCCGAAGAGGTAGAGGATTCCAACGGTCTTTATTTTGTGCCGGCGTTTACCGGTCTCGGAGCGCCGTATTGGGATATGTACGCAAGGGGTGTTATGATAGGTCTTACTCGTGGAGTCAATAAAAAACATATCTGCCGTGCGGTGCTTGAAAGCATAACATATCAGATGACAGATTTGCTCGAAGCTATGATGAACGATTCGGGCATTGTGCTTAAAGACTTGCGTGTTGACGGCGGAGCTTCGGTATCCGATATTATGATGCAGATACAGGCTGATATGACAGGCGTTAATGTAAATCGACCCAAAAATGTTGAAACCACGGCTCTCGGTGCAGCATATTGCGCAGGTCTTGCAACAGGCGTTTGGGACAGCCTTGACGAGATAGAGAAAAATCGTGCGGTTGATAAAATATTTGTTCCGTCAATGGAAACAACCGTAAGGAATAAAAAATATTCCGATTGGAAACGGGCGGTTGAACGCTCACGAAATTGGGAAAGATAATTCAGCTTCGGCATTATTAAAAATGTTTTTTGCTTGCTGCGGCGGAAAGCACGGCTGAATATTATTGCAGCGGAAAGGTTTGAAAATTATATGAGTAAAACAATATGCCCTTGGGACACCCTTATCGGATTTATTACCGATGCGTTTAAAGGCTACGGTATCCCGGAAGAGGATGCAAAAATCTGCACCGATATTCTCCTTGAATCGGACAGACGAGGTATTGAAAGCCACGGCTGCAACAGATTTAAGCCTATTTATCTTGACAGAATTAAAGCGGGAATTCAAAAACCAATTACAAATTTTGAAGTAGTTAAGGAAACGCCAACCACCGCCGTTATCGACGGTCACGACGGTATGGGTCAGGTTATCGGCTATAAGTCGATGCAAATGGCGATTGATAAGGCAAAGGAATACGGTATGGGTATGGTTGCGGTTCGCAATTCCTGCCATTACGGTATTGCAGGCTATTATGCAACTATGGCTACAAAGCAGGGCTGTATCGGTCTTACTGGCACAAATGCCCGTCCGTCGGTTGCGCCGACATTCGGCGTTGAGGGAATGTTCGGTACAAATCCTCTCACCGTCGGTATCCCATCCGATGAGAATTTTGATTTTCTAATCGACTGCGCCACATCAATCACTCAAAACGGAAAGATTGAATATTATGAAAGAATCGGCGAGGAGGTTCATCCGGGTACAATTATCGGCTCGGACGGTCAGCCTGTTGACGGCGATGCCGGAGTTGCATTAAAAAGAATAAGAAACGGCGATGCCGCTCTTACCACTCTCGGCGGAATAGGCGAGGCTCTCGGCGGTTATAAAGGCTACGGCTACGCTATGGTAATCGAGCTTCTCTCCGCAGTTCTCCAGGACGGTAATTACGGCAAGGCTCTCAACGGTAAGGACGAAGACGGAAATCTTGTTCCGTATCATCTCGGTCACTTCTTTATCGCTATTGACACCAACCATTTCCTCGGCGAGGAGCTTGTAAGGAAAAAGGCGGGAGAAATTATCCGCAGTGTCCGCAATTCAAAGAAAGCTCCGGGCACAGAGCGTATCTATACCGCCGGTGAAAAGGAATGGCTTGTATGGCAGGAGAGGAAGGACAGCGGAGTTCCGATTAACGATTCCGTGCAAAAGGAGCTTATCGAGGTTCGCGACGAGCTTGGGCTTACTCAGTACACCTTCCCTTGGGAATAAAGTAATATTATAATTTAATATATTTAGAAAAATAGTTTAGTAGGAGGTATTTAAGAATGGATTATCGTAAGGAATCATTAAAATTACACGGCGAATGGAACGGAAAAATCGAGGTTACAGCCAGAGCAAAGGTAAACGACAAGGATTCTCTGTCGCTTGCCTACACTCCAGGAGTTGCCGAGCCTTGTTTGGAAATTCAAAAGGATTACAAAAAGAGCTGGGAGCTTACAAGACGCTGGAATATGGTTGCCGTTATTACGGACGGTTCGGCTGTTTTGGGTCTCGGCGACATCGGGCCTGAAGCCGGTATGCCTGTTATGGAGGGCAAATGCGTTCTCTTCAAGGAGTTCGGCGGTGTTGACGCTTTTCCGCTTTGCGTTCGTACAAAGAATGTTGGTGAGTTTGTTGAGACTGTTTATAATATAAGCGGTTCGTTCGGCGGTATCAATCTTGAAGATATTGCCGCTCCGAGGTGCTTTGAAATTGAGGATAAGCTCAAGGAAAGATGCGATATTCCGATTTTCCATGACGACCAGCACGGTACCGCCGTTGTAGTGTCTGCGGCTCTTATTAACGCTACAAAGCTGACAGGCAAGACTCTTTCGGAATGTAAGGCTGTAATCAACGGCTCGGGAGCGGCGGGTATCGCTATCGCTAAACTGCTTATGACTCTCGGCTTGCGTGATGTTATCCTTTGTGACAGAACAGGCGCTATATACGAGGGCAGGGAAAAGCTTAATCCCTCTAAAGAAGCGATTGCCAAGATTACCAATAAGGAGCTTACAAAGGGCAGTCTTGCCGATGCGGTTAAAGGTGCTGATATATTTATCGGCGTTTCCGCACCCGGCGTTCTCACTCAGGATATGATTAAGACGATGAATCCCGACCCGATTGTTCTCGCTATGGCTAACCCAACACCGGAGATTATGCCCGACCTTGCTAAGGAAGCAGGAGCAAAAATTGTCGGTACCGGTCGTTCAGATTTCCCGAATCAAATAAACAATGTTGTTGCATTTCCGGGAATATTCAGGGGTGCGCTCGATGTCAGAGCAAACGCAATTACAGAGAATATGAAGCTTGCCGCAGCTTATGCAATAGCGTCCCTTGTTGATGATGACAAGCTTAACGCCGATTACATTCTTCCTTATGCATTCGACCCACGCATAAAGGATATGGTTGCCAAGGCAGTTGCCGACGCCGCCGTAAAAGACGGGGTTGCAAGAATTTGAGTAACATAACAGTAAATGCCGGGGTGTAAAGCTCCGGCATTTCAGTTTGTCGATAAAGCACCCATAACCATGCCCAATTAATTTATATTTTGTAGGGGCGGATATCATCCGCCCGCCGTAAAGCAAAAAGCATCGGAGAAAAAGCAAATCTGTCTTTACTCCGATGCTTAAATTTTCCATATTTGGACTAAAGTCTATTAAAATGTGCATTTTTTGTCAAGCTTTTTGGGGAATTTTGTTAATTAAGTATAATCATGACAAAATGGTTACAAAATGTTTGTAATTGATTACCATAGATTACAAACTTTGTAATATGTTAAAATATTCGGCGTTGTGCGGAAAAGATTTTGTTCCGCCTTTACCGATAATTAAAACACACCAAACGGAGACAAACTATGAAGACTATACTGAAATGCACAATCAGCGCACTGCTCTTTCTCTTCCTTACGGTTGCGGTTTCGCCAGCTGTGGTATTTGCCGACGAATTTACTCCCCGACTGACTGCCCCGAGCAGTGAACCTTATTATACATCGGAGCTTAATATTTATTCGCAGACAGGCTACGGTATGCCTAATTGCGTCGCATATGCATACAGCAGGATTTATGAGATTAACGGCGAAGCACCTAAGTTTAATCACGGCAGTGCAGGCGATTGGTGGTATATTAACAAGAGTAACGGCTATTACGAATACGGCGACGAGGCAAAGCTCGGTGCGGTTGCATGCTGGTCAAATCATGTTGTGGTTGTTGAGGAAATTTCAGATTCCGGTGAAATAACCGTTTTCGAATCCCATTGTGGCGGCACTTATTTTGACACCGCCGTTTACACCGATATGTCCTCCCATTACGGACAAACCTTTTACGGCTATATTTACACATATACCGAGCCTGAAGAGGAGGAAACCCGGAAAAACTGCTTCACCGTTTCTGAAGAAACCGAGCCTGTGAAAGTAACACAGTTTAATGTGTTTGAAGTCATTCAGTGCGAAACGATTGTAAGCCCCGGAAACAGCGGCGTATTTGAATAAAGCGTAATTCCGACGAAACGCTTATATTGAAAAATATTATTGCTTTGAATAAAAATCAAAAACGGATACCCCGAAATGAGGTATCCGTTCTTTTTATACTCATTATTATTTTGACCTTTTCCTGATAAGCGTTGCACTTGAAAAATCAAGCACCGCACTCAGCAAAACAACGCCAATAACGGAAATGAGCGCTTCTGCCGCCATATATGAGCCGTTGTAGCCTGCACTGTATACCCATACGGATTTCCAGCCGTCCGCATATTCGCCCCAGATTGTTACGCCGGAAACGAAGTGGCAAATAAAGCGAAGAAGCGAGCCGACAAATGCGCCGAGACCGAGAGCAACAGTCTGATTTTTAACAACCTTTTTGAACATTGCTCCGCCCAAACCGAGTACCATAAACGCCAGCACATAGTCCGCCAGGATAAGTATAAGATACGATACTATCCCTTTTACATATGCAAAATTGCCCAAGCCCTGCAACAGCATTTCAAGTATACCGTATATGATACCGGTAGAAATTCCCCATTTAGCGCCGTAGCGGTAGCCGATTATGATAATCGGTACCTGGCTGAACAGGGTTACCGAACCGCCCATAGGCAGTGAGTAAATGGTCACATATGAAAGTGCAACCGCAAGAGCAAGCATTACGGCGGTTTCGGTCAGCTTCCTTGTGTTGCTCAAGGAGGATGCCTTGTTCGCCGTTTCAGATGATTTAGCCATATTGATTTCTCCTTTCGTCAAATTCAAAATAAGCTAAATAAAAACACCCCGTAATCAAACGGGGCGTAATAACATAGATCTGTTCAAACTTCGTCTTAACCGTCCGTATTAACGCACGGCTCGAAGGGTATGATCTCAGCCGAGGAAAGTCAAATCCCCAGCACCCCTGACTTATTAAGTTATTATGAAGCTATTATAATATTATATTGTCTGCTTGTCAAGCTGATTTTGCTTTTTGCGCCTTAACGAGGTGAAAAAATCGCTCAACAGCTTAGCTGACTGCTCTTCAAGCACTCCGCCGATTATCTCCGGCTTGTGGTTGTAGGGCAGGGAATTGAAGTCGGCGACCGAGCCGAAAGAGCCTGCTTTGTTATCCTTTGCCGCAAACACAACTTTTTTTATCCTTGCGTTTATTATCGCTCCAGCGCACATGGGGCAGGGCTCAAGCGTAACATATAAATCGCATTGCCAAAGTCTCCAGCCGCCGAGCTTTTTGCACGCTTGGTTTATTGCTTCTATTTCTGCGTGGTAAAGTGCGTTTTTGCCGTATTCCCGTCTGTTTCTTCCGCAGGTGATTATTTCGTTATCCTTTACTATTACCGCTCCTACCGGCACTTCACCCTCGGCACTGCTTTCCTCGGCGAGTGCAAGAGCCTTTTGCATAAAATATTCGTCGTTCATTATCCTATGCTCACCGTTGTTGCCGTGAGTGAAATCAAAACCAAAAACGGAATAATCATTCCCGGGAACAGGAACGAAGCAAGCTTTTGCCAGAAAGAAAGGACGCTTGTATTTTTATCAAATTTAAAGCTGAGCTGCTTTTTGAAAAACAGATATATGCCGGCTATTATACCTGCGATTATCCAAAATAGGAACATAATAACCGTCGAGTTGCTTGCCGCATCTTCCCCGAGTGCGTAAGTTGTAACATCGCTTACAACCGACATACCGTTATTAAACATATGAATTAAGATTGCAGGAACAATGCTTTCTGTTTTGACCGTGATAAAGCCGAGAACCATACCTATCAAAAATGCGAATAAAAACTGGATTACATTGCCGTGGAGCAGACCGAATACAACGCTTACCGCAAATACGGCAAAGCCCGTACCGTACTTTCTTAAAAGCTGGAGCGAACAGCATCTCATTGCAAATTCTTCGCACAGCGCCGGAATAATTGCAATGCCTATAACATCCAAAATGCAGGCAAATATCGAGTCGGGAGCGAGTGATTCGCTCTGGCTGAGAGTTACATTGAAAAGACTGCTCAATATAACCTGAATGAAACTGACAACATAGTTTGCTATAATACAGCAGCCCATACCGAAGCATACCCACGCAAAACAGTGTGAAGCCTTTATCGGCTTACTCGGAATTATCGGGTGAGTATATTTCTTCTTGTTTACCAAAGCGGCAATGCCGAACGGAACGGCTACCGACAAAACGGAAACGAAAATTATGTTGAATGCGTATTGAAATATTGCACTGTTACAGTAGGTGTCATAAAGATTTGTACTTGTAAGTACAAGAGAAACCACCGTCTGTATAACGAGGTATAAAATTATAGCAATACCGAGCCAGGTGCTTAGTTTCCTCAGCTCTTTTTTTTCTGCTTTCTCCTGCTGTTGACGGTAGTACATCTGTCTCATCTGTTCGTCATTTTCAAAATTTCTGCCGCCATACGGGTCATAATAATATTGTGGCATTTAATCAGTCCTTTGTTTCAGTTGTAAGGCAAAAACGCTTTGGAAAATCAATTTTCCTATTCGATAAAAAGCTCTTTGAAATATGGAAGCTCCTCTATCCAGTCGCAGTATTTGTGCCACTCGTCGAGCTTATGATTTTTCCTTGCATAGTAAATATTGCAAAGCGTTTCGTAATTGAGAGTACAGGTTCTCATCTGATTATATGAACTCGGCAAAAGCTGTATGATTGTGTACCAAATCTCCTTGTCCTTAGTCTCGAGGTATTTGAGCCTGAGGTCTTCAAGCACACTGATGAGATTTTCCATTGCTTTGATTCCGTCGCCGTTCATTTTGTCCGTGGAAAAATCCGCAAGTTCAAACGGCTTGGAAGTTATCTTGTGCATTGTGGAGGTGGAATTTGCAACCGTCGCCACCTTGTAGGTGTCATACTCTTTCCACCAGTACATCGGCGCAGTGACATCGACTGTTACAAAAATCATTCTTATGAATTTTCTGTGGTCGCTGCCTGCCTTGCAAAGCCGTTTTGCAAGCGATAAATCATTTTCTCCGAAAACGAAATTGCCGTTCTCGTCATAATAAGAATCGTATCTGCCCCAGGAGTTCAGCGGATTTCTCGCACCACGCATTGCGTTTTCAAAATTCATAACTCCCGTTCGTTCAAGCTTTATCATATCAGTCTAAATTCTTTGCGATATTTTTAATGTACGCTTTGAGTTCTTCGCTTGTTTCCGGGTGTTTAAGACCGACTTCGATATTCGCCTGGAGAATACCGAATTTGTTGCCCATATCGTAACGCTTGCCCTCGTAATCAACCGCAACAACACCCTTTGTCCTTGCAAGAGTTTTCATAGCGTCGGTGAGCTGAAGCTCATTGCCGGCACCGAGAGGAGTATTTTCGAGTATATCGAATATTTCAGGAGGCACAACAACTCTGCCGAGTATGGAAAAGTTTGACATAATCTCGTCAACGCTCGGCTTTTCAATCATATCCGTGCAGCTGTAGCAGTTGCCCTCAAGCGGTTCTACTGCAAGCGAGCAGTATTTTGTTATCGCCTTGCCCGGTACTTCCTTTACGCCCACAACGCCCTTGCCGTATTTTTCGTAAGCGTCGCAAAGCTGTTTTGTAACAGGAGTTTCGGACACGATGACATCATCGCCGTAAAGCACGGCAAACGGCTCGTCGCCTACAAAGCTTTTAGCACATAAAACTGCATGGCCCAATCCCTTTGTAACCTTTTGGCGTATAAAATAAATATTGCCGAAATTTGAGCAAGCCATAACATCGTCGTATATTTTTTTCTTGCTCTCGTTGCCCTCAAGCTTTGCTTCAAGCTCAAAGGAATGGTCAAAATGGTTTTCTATAGCGTCTTTTCCTCTGTTGGTGATGATAAGCACGTCTTCAATTCCGGAAGCGAAAGCCTCCTCAACTATGTACTGAATGGCGGGTTTGTCAACTATGTTGAGCATTTCCTTCGGCACAGCCTTTGAAGCCGGCAGTACTCTTGTGCCCATACCTGCGGCAGGGATTATTGCTTTTTTGATTTTCATTTTCAAAATTCCTCCTGTGTGTGTTATTATGGATAGATAAAAATATATATTATACAGCGGTATATTCGTACACCGCCGATTAATACCGATTAAAGGCTTGATATTAAAGAAGTAATTAAATCGTAGACGAAATATGCTATAAACGGAGCGAATATACTTGTTCCTCCGAATCTGCCGAGATATAGCTTTCTTACATCATTTTCGGATATGCGTCCGGGTATTTGAGTCTCCGACATTATGAAGCTTTGGTCAACAATGCTGTCGTCGTCGATATTTTCGTCCACCTTGTCAATTATGCCTAAAACTTTCTTTTTGTATGTGCTGTCAAAAAAGAGAGCAGTAACCGTATTTATAATCAGCGTTCCGACAATAATTATAACGAACATCGGCAAAACCGCCGTGTAAAGCTCCTCAAATTGCGCAAGAAGCGAGCTGTCGGCACTGTTTGATGTGAGCGATTCGTAATTAGAATAAGCAAAGTTGTAAAAATTTGCATAAGGCTCGGCGTAAAGACCCTGCGCCACCAGTGAGATTATGAGCCTTACGGCGAGAGCCAAAATTCCCTCTTTGCTCATCTTTCTGAAAAACAGATAAAACGGGCCGAAAATGAACGCCGACCAGTTCCAGGAAATTTTTTTGTCTTTTATAAATTTGGGTATGAATTTTTTGGCGTTGGTTCTGATAACACAGGCGATGTCGGAAAGGCTTTTTCCGCTTACGGTCTGCGTATTATTTTCATATCCCGTCTCGGGTGAGTTGAATACCGAACCCATGCTGTTTGACGAAAAACGGCTTGAATCGTTTTCACCCTTTTGTTGCTTTGCTCCGCAATTGCTGCAAAAAGGAGCGTTTGCATCTATTTGGGCGCCGCAGGAGGGGCAGAAAGTTTTTCCGTCTTCGCTCGGCGGAGTATAATATGTCTGTTTTGTATGCTCGTTTGAATTTTGAGCGTTTTGATTATCTGCGTTTTTATCTTTGTCGGCAGGTGTCGGAGTAAATGAAAAATCCGTGCCGTGCTTATCGCTGTTTGCGCAGTGACCGACGGAGTTATAGCATTCCCTGTGGTGCGGTGTTCCGCAGTACGGACAGGTAACTATATCATCATTATTTGTAAATTTTCTGCCGCATACCGGGCAGTTGTCATTTTCATAGGATGGCATAATATCTCCTCTCCCGAATATTGAGAATATGTGTATATGCACATAAACGGTCGTTCAACAAAATATTATATATAAAATAGCATAATAAATCAATCTTTTAATTAAAATATTATGAATGTATTTTTAATCCTTATTGTATTTTGCCTTGCTTTGCCATATTTAAACTTGCAATATATCGCCGATTTGTATATAATAAGTTAGATATATAAAATTAAATATAAATCAGTAGATTACGGAGAAAAATTATGCTTGAGTATGAAGAACTTAGACTCAGATTGCTTGAATCTGAAAAAAAAGTAAAAAATCTGCGTGAGGCATTGGCGATTGATACCCTGGCGCAGGATATTAAACAGCTTGAAGCTCAGAGTGCCGAGCCGGGCTTTTGGGACGATATGGAAAACAGCCAAAAAATTATGCAGAAAATCGGTGCGTTAAAATCAAAGGTTGCGTCATATGAAAATATAAAAAATGAATATGACGACGCCTTGGTTATGATTGAACTTGCCAATGAGGAAGAAGATGCCAATTTGCTCGACGACTGTACCGCTTCCGTTGACGAGATTGAAAAGAAGCTTGAAAGCTTAACTCTTTCAACTCTGCTCAGCGGTGAGTATGATTCAAAAAATGCACTGCTCACATTCCATGCCGGAGCAGGTGGTACGGAGGCTCAGGACTGGGCTGAAATGCTTTTCAGAATGTACAATCGCTGGGGAGAACGCCACGAATACAAGGTGTCCACCCTTGATTATCTTGACGGCGAGGTTGCCGGTGTTAAGAGTGCAACAATCCTTATTGAAGGTGAAAATGCCTACGGCTATTTAAAGGGTGAAATGGGTATTCACCGTCTTGTGCGTGTGTCCCCGTTCGATTCCTCCGGCAGACGGCATACATCATTTGCTTCTCTTGAAGTTATGCCGGAAATTGACGACGATGTAAATGTTGAAATCCGTGAGGAGGACATTAAAATGGATGTTTACCGTGCTTCGGGTGCAGGCGGTCAAAAGGTAAACAAAACTTCCTCGGCGGTAAGGCTTACTCATACTCCGACCGGTATTGTCGTTTCCTGCCAGATAGAACGTAGTCAGCATCAAAACCGAGAGGTTGCAATGCGTATGCTTAAATCAAAGCTTGTTGAAATTAAGGAAAGAGAAAATCTTGAAAGGATAGAGGATATAAAGGGCGACCAAAAGGAAATTGCCTGGGGCAGCCAGATACGCTCCTATGTCTTTATGCCTTACACAATGGTAAAAGACCATAGAACAAATTACGAAATGGGCAACATTGCCGCAGTTATGGACGGCGACCTTGACGACTTTATAAACGCTTATTTGAAGCAGTCGAGCATTGCCGAAAATGAGGGTGCGGCTTCATAACAATGCTATTTTTGATTTAAAATGGGGAATGAATATGTATGAAATTTTAGATATAACAACAATAGGCGGATTTACTCTCCGCTTGGTAATCGCCATTGTTTTGGGCTTTATTGTGGGGCTTGAAAGGCAGGTAACAAAGCACCAGGCAGGTATTTTGACAAATGTTATAGTATGCGTCGGTGCGTTTGCTTATTCCGCATTTTCATATATTGCGGCGGACGATAATACCGATGTTACCCGTATCGCCGCTCAGGTTGTATGCGGAATCGGTTTCCTCGGTGCAGGTCTTATAATCCGTGACGGAACCAATATCAAGGGTCTTTCAACCGCCGCTACAATATGGTCAACCGCCGCTATCGGAATATTATGTACTCTGCCTAATATTTGGTTTTCGGTAATTGTAGCAGTTGCGATTGTTATTTTGCATCTGCTTTTGCATCCGCTTGCAAATTATATAAATAAGCGTAATCATTATAACAAGGAAAAAGAAAATCATAAGGAATGTATATATAAAATCACAATAATTTGTGCCGACAGTTATGAAACCGATATTCGCTCGCATCTTGTTCGTACCATTCGTGACAAGAACGGAATCTTGCTCCATAATCTTGAAAGCAGTGAAACCGACAATAAAAATATCAAGCTCCGTGCTTATGTAACAACGCCGCAAAAAGATAATGATATTGTGGAAAGCGTGCTTACTCATATCGGCAAGGACGAGGGCATAATCTCCGCCGGTTGGAAGATACAAAACGATATATAATTAACTGAATTTGCATAATTTTTATTTAGTTTCAAATTCTTACAGTAATATAAAAAATCTCACGGCGAAAAATAATGCCGTGAGGTTTTTTGTTTTAAAGGCTTTTTTGTTTATATTAACAGCCGATTGAGCGTTAGCTTTTCAGCAAAGGAAAAAGGGCGAGAATTTGAAAAAATTTATTATATCAATATTATGCGTGACACTTTTATGCGGCTGTACGACCGATAATACCAACGAAACGGAAAGTTCGTCTTTGAACGATACAACTCAAACCGATACAACAGATACAACCGGTGATGCCGATTCTGAGGACGGTACAACAGAGGAAAGCACAACCAATGTAGCACAGACCGATTTGCAGGCTGACGCAGTCGGTTCGCAAAGCTATAATACCGAAAAGGTTGTTTGGGGGCCGGGTCGTGCCGAGGAGTATCGGCAGCCTACCGATCCCGTTATGCTCCAGGAGCAGTACGGCAATTTTTCCGCTCGATTTCTTCTTGACAGCGAGGAGAAAATTTGCCTGACCTTTGACGAGGGTTATGAAAACGGCTATACTCCCGCAATTTTGGATACGCTCAAGGAGAAAAATGTAAAAGCGATATTCTTTGTGACATATGATTTTGCAAAGGATAACCCCGATTTGATTGAGCGAATGATTGACGAGGGGCACACTGTAGGCAACCACACCTACCGCCATTATACTATGGACGAGGTCGAGCGTTCTGTCGCCGAGGAAGAGATAACCTATCTCGATAATTATATCAAGGAAGAGTTCGGCTATCAAATGACTCTTTTCAGATTTCCCAAGGGCGAGTTCAGCGAGGACACTCTTGCGCTTGCACAGGAGCTGGGGTATGAAAGCGTTTTTTGGTCTTTTGCATATGCGGATTGGGATACTCAAAATCCTGCCGACCCCGACGAGGCTTATAACGAGATTATATCCTATACCCACCCGGGTGAAATTATGCTTCTCCACGCAGTCAGCCAAACTAATGCTGAGATACTCGGCGATGTTATAGACGCAGTAAGGGAGCAGGGCTATACCTTTACAACGCAAATATAAATTATTAATTTATACAAAAATGTCAAACGGCTCCCTGTGCAAAGGAAGCCGTTTAAAATCGAATATTTTGCAGTCAGTCCGTCGTAGTACTCTGTCCTCATTAAAACTTTACATAACAGCACTTTTGTGGTATAATAG
>JAJQGZ010000022.1 GCA_021200075.1 Clostridiales bacterium
TAAAGTACACGGTCTTACACCCGAAATTATCAAGGAAGCGTTTGCAAAAACTCACAAGGCGAGAAATTATATCCTTGATGAAATTATGCTTCCGGTTATCAGCGAGCCGAGAAAAGAGCTTTCCAAATACGCTCCGAAAATGCTCACCCTCACCATTAATCCCGACAAAATCGGCGATGTTATCGGCAAGGGCGGCAAGGTTATCCAGGAAATTCAGACGGAATATGATGTTAAAATCAGTATCGAGGAAGGCGGCAGAGTTTATATCAGCGGTATCGACATTGATAAGTGCAAAGGTGCCTGTGAGATAGTTAAGCTCATCGCCTCCGACCCGGAGGTAGGCTCATTCTACAACGGTGTTGTAACAAGAATAATGAACTTCGGCGCATTTGTTGAAATTGCACCGGGCAAAGAGGGTCTTGTTCACATCTCCCGTCTTAATGTTAAGAGAACCGAAAGGGTTGAAGATGTAGTAAACATCGGCGATTCAATTATAGTAAAATGTATTGAAATCGACGACCAGGGAAGAATTAACCTTTCAAGAAGAGATGCGCTTATCGAGCTTGAGGGTATGACTCCCGAAAATGAAATTGACGACTCTCCGAGAAGACCGAGAAGGGATAACAGAGACCGTCGCCCGAGAAGATAAAAAGCGGTGATAAAACACTCATAACCGTACAGATAATATTATCTTTCTTATTAAAAATTCCAAAAGAGGCAAGGACATCAAACTCCTTGTCTCTTTTTTCGGTACTTTGTATCTTACTAATCTTGCGTTCCCTGTTTATCTATATTGTTAAAAAAATGACAATCTTTTGTTAAAAATCACAAACTTTCAAAAATATATTGACAAAACATTAAACAGCGTTATAATTGAATATGGACGCTGTAAGAGAGGGAACGGTTTTTCTTTGTTCCGTTCTCTGCGGGTATATTAAATAAAATATGT
Organism: Clostridiales bacterium; assembly: GCA_021200075.1. Lineage (GTDB taxonomy): Bacteria > Bacillota > Clostridia > Oscillospirales > Acutalibacteraceae > Eubacterium_R. The sequence goes on from JAJQGZ010000022.1 coordinate 950, forward strand.
TTAGGAGAATAGTTATGGCAAGAGTTTACAACTTCAGTGCAGGCCCTTCCACCCTGCCGGAAAAGGTATTACAGCAAGCTGCTGCTGAAATGATGGATTATCAGGGAAGCGGTCAGTCGGTTATGGAAATGAGCCACCGTTCAAAAGAATTTGACAAAATAATCAAGGACGCAGAGGCTTTGATGAGAGAGCTTTACAATGTGCCAGACAATTACAAGGTGCTCTTTTTACAAGGCGGTGCTTCGGCGCAGTTTTCCGCAATTCCGCTCAACTTTATGAACGGCAGCGGTAAGGCTGATTATATCATCACAGGTCAGTGGGCAAAGAAAGCGTTTGCCGAGGCGAAGAAATACGGCGATGTTGTTGCCGCCGCTTCATCAGCAGATAAGACCTTCACATATATTCCCAAAACCAAGCCCGAGGATTTCCGTGAAGATGCGGACTATGTTTACATTTGTATGAATAACACAATTTACGGCACGGTATACAAGGAGCTTCCACCTGTAGGCGATAAGGTTCTCATTGCGGATGTATCATCCTGCGCTCTTTCCCAGCCGCTTGACATCAGCAAGTTCGGCGTTGTTTACTTCGGTGCGCAGAAGAATGTGGCTCCGGCAGGTCTCGTTGTTGTTATTGTCAGAGAAGACCTTTTGGGCAACGCAAGGGACATCACCCCGGTTATGATGGATTATAAAGTCCAGGCGGACGCAGACTCACTTTACAACACTCCCCCCTGCTGGACAATTTATATCTGCAAGCTCGTTCTCGAGTGGATTAAAAATGACATCGGCGGACTTGACAAAATGAAAGAGAGAAACGAGAAAAAAGCAAAGGTTCTCTACGATTTCCTCGACAGTTCAAAAATGTTCAAGGGTACGGTAGTTAAAGAAGACCGTTCGCTTATGAATGTTCCGTTCATCATCGGCGACGACGAGCTTGAAAAGAAATTCATCGCCGAAGCAACAGAAGCCGGATTTGTAAACCTCAAGGGTCACAGAACAGTAGGCGGAATGAGAGCTTCCATATACAATGCAATGCCGATTGAGGACGTTGAAAAGCTCGTTGAATTTATGGCAGAATTTGAAAAAGCCAATTCATAAGCCTGCTCTAAAATACAAAAAGGAGAATCTTGTATTATGTATAAAATTAAAACTCTTAATAAAATCTCGCCGGTAGGTCTTTCAAAATTCAATACAGAAAAATACATCTACGGCGACGATGTAGAATCACCCGACGCAATAATGGTAAGAAGTGCGTCTATGCACGATATGACTATGCCGAAAAGCCTGCTTGCAATTGCAAGAGCCGGCGCCGGTACAAACAATATTCCGATACCGTCCTGCACGGAACAGGGTATCGCAGTATTCAACACCCCGGGAGCAAATGCAAACGCAGTAAAAGAGCTTGTTATCTGCGCACTTCTGCTTTCAAGCAGGAAGATTACAAAGGCTGTTGACTGGTGCAAGACTATAAAGGACGAGGGCGACAATGTAGGCAAGACTGTTGAAAAAGGCAAGAGCGCTTTTGCAGGCCCGGAAATAAAGGGCAAGACGCTTGCAGTTATCGGTCTCGGCGCTATCGGTAAGCTTGTTGCAGAGGCCGCCGTTGACCTCGGTATGACGGTTATCGGCTACGACCCGTTCCTCCCCGAGGACGCCGAGCTTAAAGCAGGAATAACCGTAAACAACAATCTTGACGAGATTTACCCTCTCGCTGATTACATCACGGTTCATGTTCCGCTCACGCCCGATACAAAAGAAATGATTTGCACCGAATCAATCAATAAAATGAAAAACACGGTAAGAATACTCAATTTTGCAAGAGGCGACCTTGCGACTTCCGCCGATATAGTTTCCGCTCTTTCTGACGGAAGAATAGCGGCTTATGTAACCGACTTCCCGTCTGCTGACTTAATCGGCATCGACGGTGTAATCGCTATCCCCCACCTCGGAGCTTCAACCCCCGAGAGCGAGGAAAACTGTGCTTCTATGGGTGCGCTTGAGCTTATAGATTTCCTTGAAAACGGAAATGTTAAAAATTCGGTAAATCTCCCTGCCGTATCCGTAGCAAGAGCAGGCAAGGCAAGAATAACCGTTATTCACAAAAACCAGCCGAATATGATTGCAACAATCACCGACACTATCAGCAAGGACGGAATCAACATTGCGTCCTTTGAGGATAAGAATAAGGGCGACACCGCTTATTCGGTTATTGATGTTGACGAAGTTCCGGCGGATAAGGTTACCGAGGATATTGAAAAAATCAGCGGCGTAATCAGAATTAGGGCTATAAAATAATCGCTGTAAGCATTACAATATAATACAAAACAGGTCGGGCGAAATTGCCTGACCTGTTTTATTTTGCTTCTGTAATAAAATTCGGGTGTGGCTTAAAGCATTTATTTTTACTCAAACACGGCAGGCAGATAATATGTCGGATATGGTAACATGGTTTACAAAATGTCCGAGGACA
>JAJQGZ010000152.1:0-2847 GCA_021200075.1 Clostridiales bacterium
CCTTAAATCTTTTGCATATTTTAAAAAAAACTTACACACTTTTCTTGACAAAGCCGTCTTTTTTATTTTATTTGTTTTTAAATATTTTTTTCTCATACTTTTTTAACCAATCACCTATGCCTATTTCTCCGTTTATTAATTCTTCAAATTCATCTTTTATAGATTTAAGTAGCATTTTACTCATTAATATTTCAAAATCGTTCATTTCGATGAGATTTTCTTTTATCTGCTTTTCAATGTTTATACCGTGTTCTGTAAGGTATATCATTTTCAGATTTCTTTCTACGTCTGTTATATCCTCGTCAGACGATTTGTCCTGCAACACTGTCATTGTATATTGCAAATTGTCAGGACTAAATGCTTCAACATTAAACTGATAGGACGACTTTTTTTCCGCCGCCTTTGCTCTCGAATATATTTCATCCGCTTTTTTCTCGTTGAGCTTATACTCAACGGCCGAATAAGTCGGGCTCCATACATCACTGCCGTACACTTTATTATCGGAATTTGCTTCCGGGTCTATTGCTTCTCTCGGGAATATGAGCGATATATCCCCGAATGCGTCGTTGCCCTTTGCGTTTCTCGCTTCCATAACGGCAATACTCGGCATAGGCAAGCCGCCTAATTCAAGCGATTTAAGCAAATTTTTCTCTGTTATATTATGTACCGCAACAAGGTCTCTCACCTCTTCAACTGGTTCATCAACATCAAAGGAATTTTTTATCTTGACATTTTCATCACTTTTGGATATACTGTTATTAATAGAGTTGATATTGTTCTTGGTGACCGGCAATTGGAGCCTAGTAATTTTAGACCAATTATTAACTCTGTTTTTATTTTTGTCTATGTATAAAATTTCGCTTGAATTAATAAAGTTTTGAGCATTATCCTTTCCGTGTGCACTCGCAATTTTTATTTCATCTATTACAGTTGCGTTTTTTGTCGGTTGTAACTCAAGCACCGTTAATACCGGCTTATTGTCATTTGTTAGTATTTCGCCAAACATTGTAATTCTGCTATTGCGACTTTTTGAGCGCATTACAACAATAGGATTTTCTAAAATTTCAGGTATTTTCTTAATAATATTATCTGTCGTTTTCAGAATGTTTGTTTTTGATTTTTATCACTTTTGAACTATCCAAAGTAATAGGCTGTTTTTTTATTCCTATACTTTGTAAAGCATTTGAAGTATTACCCACAGTAAAATATATTGTCGGGTCTGTTTTATCCCACTCATTGTATGTTTTTTTAAAATTTTCATCTATAGAATACTTCACATCGCCCTCGGCGGTGTTATTTTTTTTGCTCGCTTGTATCTGCCTGCTCCTGTACCTCGTTTTTATAATTTTCCGCCGCTTTATCAAGGCTCGACAAAAAGAGCGTGCGGATTTCTTCCGCCTGCTTCTGCTCCATTTCAAGGTATTCCTTTCGATAGCTTGTCAAGCTCGCCCTCGATAACGCTTTCTTTATCGTCTCAACTATTCTGTTGATGAGGTCGGTAAAGGCTTCTTTAATGCTTTTCTTTTTCGGTTCGGACTTCTCCGTCACATATTCGGCAAACTGCTCAACACCGTCCTTGGCAGTAAATATCGCTGATGTCAGTCGGGAGTTAAAAATTTTGCTTGACATTATGATGAAATCGTTATATAATTATTAAGCTGCATATTATGGGATTTGAAGTTACACCTCGGTGTGCGCCTATCGTAGTGAGACTTAATAAGGAGAGTAAATGCAATGTACGCAGTTATAGTAACGGGCGGTAAGCAGTACAAGGTAGCAGAGGGCGATGTTCTCTATATCGAAAAGCTTGATGCTCAGGCAGACGAAGAGATTACATTTGACACCGTACTTGCCGTTGCAACAGACGACGGATTCAAGGCGGGCAAGGATTGCGATTCTGCAAGCGTTTTGGCAAAGGTTATCAAAAACGGCAAAGGCAAGAAAATTACTGTTTTCACATATAAGCCGAAAAAGGATGAGAAGCGCAAAAAGGGTCATCGTCAGCCGTATACAAAGGTTGAGATTACCAAAATCAACGCATAATGATCAGGGCACAGCTTTTCAGCGGAATTAACGGTTTGTGCGGATTTGAAGTGCAGGGTCACTCAATGGAGGCGCAAGAGGGCGAGGATATTATCTGCGCTTTTGTGTCGAGTGCGTGCCTTATGGCTGCCAATACCGTTACGGAGATTATCGGTCTTGACTGTTACGCTCAGGCAGAGGACGGTTATCTCAAGCTGATGATTTTGGAAAATGCCGCTTCGGCACAGGATATTTTGCAGGGACTCAAGCTTCATCTTACAGAGCTTGAAAAGAAATATCCCGAAAATATTAAGGTTATTAATTGGAGGTGTAACAATGCTTGAATTAAATTTACAGCTTTTTGCTCATAAAAAAGGTATGGGTTCCACAAAGAACGGTCGTGACTCCGAGTCAAAGCGTCTCGGCGCTAAGAGAGCCGACGGTCAGTTTGTTCTTGCCGGCAATATTCTCTATCGCCAGAGAGGAACACATATTCATCCCGGCAACAATGTAGGAATTGGCAAGGACGATACTCTTTTCGCCCTTATCGACGGCACTGTTAAGTTTGAAAAAATGGGTAAGGACAGGAAAAAGGTATCTGTTTATCCCGTTGAGCAGTAAAAGTTTAAAGCACAATAAAATCACAGCCGCTTTGTTTAAATCATAAACAAGGCGGTTTTTTCTTTTGCGACGGTAAGCATAAAATGTTATTGGTGCGATTACGGACTAAAGTTATCACACACAAAAAGGCAAAAAAATAACTCAAAAGCAATCGGATTGTAACGGCTTTTTAAATAATTTTTAATTTTTAGTAATATTATATTG
>JAJQGZ010000152.1:2857-3390 GCA_021200075.1 Clostridiales bacterium
ATATTGATTTTTGAAATATTTGTGCTATATTAAAATTGATTTTATGTGTGGGAGATGAACCGGTGGCAAAAAAAATTAAAAGGGTTACAGTTTTTCTTATAGTCATAATTATCGCTTAGGCTGTAGCAGCGATAAGCATTGTATGCAACCAAAATATCAAGGCGGTAAGCGGTGTGGCTATGGAGCAGAACACCAACAGCAGTGTGCTTGTAAAATGGGATAAAGTTAATAAAGCCGACGGGTATTATATCTACTCCAAGGATTTGACGCAGGACGAAAACAGCAAGTACAAAAAACTCGCAACCGTTGAGGGAGGAGACAACTGTTCGTATGAAATTGCCGACCTTTCCGGTGCTTCGGTTTACAACATCAAAGTAAAGGCATATAAAAGCTTTTTGAAAAAAAGAGTATGTAAGCGATGAAACACAGGCGGTAATGGTATATTCACTTCCTGACGCTCTCGAAGTCAGTGCATTTTCGGCTTTGTCAAGAAAAGTGTGTAAGTTTTTTAAAATATGCAAAAGATTTAAGGT
>JAJQGZ010000124.1 GCA_021200075.1 Clostridiales bacterium
CAAAAAGTGTGCAAGCTGTTTTCCTAACTTACACACTTTATTTTACAGGCTCCTTGTATAACGGGTTGCTTTCCTTTTGCATCGTATCCCATACAGTCGGTAGTTTCAATTCTGAAAGACCTGCCGGTTTTGTCAAGTTCTCCGCCCTTGTCCCCGAGACCGAAAATCCTTTCATTCTTATCCCTTGAAATGTAGTGACAGCTTTGTGCGCCGAACTCATTTTCAAAATTATACGCAAGTGGTGCCCTGTCCTTGAATAAAACGGAATTGTCCTTATAATACTTGAGTATAAAATTTTTAAGCTCAAGCTCGATTTTTATTCCGTCTGGCAGGTAAAAGGAGCAGGTATTTTCGTTTAAATCCTTTTTCGGCGAATACAAGCCGAAGCCATCTGTACTTAATCTGCTTCTTCCTGCTTGAGAAAGTACATTGTTCGGATTAACGGAAAAGGTGGGGAGCATATCGTTTTCGTTTTTGTAAAATGCGACACGCACACAGCTTTCGCTTACAAAATCAATCCTCGCCGTATTGCCTGTGCTGATGTATTTTTTTACTGAGTTTTCGCCGTTCTCGCTGATTTTAAACAGATGATTGAATTTGCCCATTATCCCATTCCTTTGCTTGTAAAAGTGCCTTTAATATTTTTAAGCGTATCCCATTTTGCTTCCCCTGTGTTTTCACAAAAATGCATCGGATTATTATAATCTCCGCTCCATTTCGGTATAGAATCGCAGTTCGGGTCTCCGTTTTTTGCAAATGCGCATATTGAGTCGGAGAGCTGTTCGGAGATTTTATAATCAATATCTTCAAACGGCCTCCAGTTGAAATCGAGTGTGGAGAATGCGTACAGTAAATCCGACGAGTGCCATGCGCCCATATCATCGCCGGGAAGTCTGCGTGTAAAATTATAAATATAGCATTTATTTTTGTTGCTTTTTTCGGCGCATTTGCCCCATTTTTTGTTTATGCGCTGCAATACTATCGGCATCATATCCGTACAGGTGGAGCCTATAATGTAAGGTATATCGGCAACGGTGTTGGCGGTAAATTGTCCCTCACGCAATATCCTGCCGTCATATACGGGAAATGTGTACGGCATAGTGAATACCGAGCTTTTGCACGCACCGAGCCACGCATAGTAAAGAGTTTTAGGGTCGGTTTCTTTTAATTGCTTCATTGTGCTTACATTTGCACCTTTCATAACCTTTTCCCAGAAAGAAACGGTTTTTTCCGACTTCAGCGGTTTTAAAAGGAGCCTTTGCAGTCCTGCGCCGCTTTGTAGAATTGCGCCGGAAACACAATCCCTTATCATCGGGTTTGATAAATGAATGTCAACACTCATAGCTCCCGCACTTTGCCCCATCAGCGTTATTTTATCGCAGTCTCCGCCGAATGATGAAATGTTATTCTTAACCCACTGTATCGCAACTGCCTGGTCAAATAAGCCGTAGTTTCCGCAAATTCCGTTTTCGTCCGCTAAATCCGGATGAGAGCAAAAGCCGAACGGGCCCAAACGGTAATTGATTGAAACCGTAATTATGCCTTTTTCGGCAAATCTTGTTCCGTTGATATGCCTCTCGTTTGAGCTTCCGCCGGTAAAGCTTCCGCCGTGTATGTAAATTAAAACAGGGCAGTTTTTTGCGTCTTTAGGTGTCCAGATGTTCAAAAACAAGCAGTCCTCGCTGTATGTAAAGGAAAGTCCCTTCCTGAACTCTTTGTGATAAAAAGTGTTCACTTTTGCATCGTCTTCAAACGCACGGTGCTGGTAGGAGCAGTCTCCGTAATTTGTCGCATCGTAAGTGCCGTCCCAGTGCATTACCTGCTTCGGATATTCAAACCGCTTTGACTGAGCATAGCGTATACCTCTGAACTCGATGCACCTTTCGGTTTCTATTCCCTTGATTGCGCCGCACGGCGTTTCACATTCAATATATTTCATAATTTATTCGTCTTCCTCTTCTTCACTTTCTCTTGCTTTCTTTATTTCGGTATGCAGTACCGCCAGTTTTTTCTTTGAAAGGTTATAGCCGAACGCAAGCACAATAGCCATAAGCGCCAAAATAATTGCAGGTACAATAGTTGATATATTGTAAAGATTGTCAAGCACCATGTCGGACAACGCCTCTCCGTTTGCGGAAGCGTCGCTGTTGTAATTAATCACGGCAAGCAGTGCATTAAGTCCCACGCCCGCAAGGGTTTGACCGATTTTCCTCGCAAACGAGAATACCGCATATGCAGTACTCTCTTCACGGCGGTGCGTTCTCAGCTCGTGATAGTCAATAATATCCATTACCAACGCCCATATTTCAAGCACAAGGAATGTCTGCCCGAATCCCGAAAGGAATGTGAACACCAAGAACACATACGGATTACTTGTTTTAATCAAAAACAGTACGAAGCAAGCCACGGCGGAGAAAGCCATACCCACGGTGCAAAGCTCTTTCTTGCCGAATTTTTCTATCAGCTTGTTCATAATCGGAATTAAAATTGCCATCGGCAAGTATGTGCATATCGTCACCATGGAATATAGTCCTGCATTGTGATAGTAATCGGCAAAGAGATATGTGTATGTCGATTGATAGTAAAACTGGAATGCAACAAGGAGCATCGACGCAATGCAAATCATAACAAAAGGTCTGCTTTTAAGCAAATCGGATATAGCTTTGAATGCGTTGTAATTTGTCTTAACCTTTTTCGGCGGTGTGATGCGTTCTTTTGTCAGCTTAAAATTAAAGAAGAAAATTACAACTGAAATAATTGCCAATATCAAAACGCCGATTGTCATTTTGTTTCCGTCAAGCGTTTGAATTTTGGTGCCGTCTGCGCTATAAGTGGTTGTGTAAACAAACATCGGCAAAAGGATTGTCCCCGGAAGACCGCCTATTCCCGCACCGATTGACCTCCACATTGAAAGTGAGGAACGCTCTTTCTCATCGTCCGTAATGACAGACGCAAGCGAGCCGTATGGGATATTGACTGCAGTGTACATCATTCCGTAAAAAATATATGTTATGTACGCAAACAGCAGATATTTTGCCTCGCTCAGTCCCGGTATAACCGTGAACATAAGCACGGCGGCAACTGCCAGCGGTATAGAAAACCAAAATATATACGGTCTGAATCGTCCGTGCTTTGTCGGCTTTCTCGAATCTATAAATGCTCCCCATATCGGGTCGTTTATTGCGTCCCAAAGCCTTGCCACAAGAATAAGCACAACAATTTTCGACGGGGAGATATTCAGCACATCCGTGTAAAATTTGTTTTGAAATGCGCCGATAAGCGAAAAGGTTAAAAGTCCTCCCATATCGCCCATTGCATATCCTATTTTGTCTTTCAGCTTAATGCCGTGAGTTAATTTACTTTCTTCCATAATTATCACCATTAATAA
>JAJQGZ010000088.1 GCA_021200075.1 Clostridiales bacterium
TAAATTTTATGAAAGGGTATGATTTAATAGCTAACTATATCATACAAGATAAATATTTATGATATATAATCTTAAAGGTACTCTTACCGTCAGCGATATTAACTATATAGTAGTTGAATGCTCCGGAGTCGGATTTAAATGCTACATAAGCTTTAATACCGCAAAAGAACTTGGTAAAACGGGCGATGAAGTAAATGTTTATACCTATCTTGCCATAAAAGATGACGCAATGGATCTCTATGGCTTCGCTACTCTTACGGAGCTTGATTCTTTTAAACTACTGATAAGTGTTTCGGGCGTCGGGCCGAAAGCGGCTATAGCAATCTTATCCGAGCTTTCTCCCGACAGACTTGCGATTTGTATTGCTTCGGGAGATGCAAAGGCAATTACAAAAGCACAGGGAGTAGGTAAGAAAATTGCCGAAAGAATAGTGCTTGAGCTAAAGGATAAGATGTCAAAAATTGCATCCGATGAAGCTTCAATATCGGTCGAAAACGCCGTAAATGCTTCGGATTCCGGCACATTTTCGGAAGCAGTTGCAGCTCTTGTATCCCTCGGCTTCTCACAATCGGACGCTTCTGTTGTTGTAGGTGTGATGGATAAATCACTTTCAGTCGATGAAATGATAAGGCAAGGGCTTAAAAAACTGTCAAAAAATCTTTAAGGGTGGTAAATTATGCAGGAAACCGAAATGGATTTTGAAAACAGAATAGTTACCTCAGATTTTACTCCCGAGGATAACGATATAGAAATTTCGCTCCGACCCAAAATCCTTGATGATTATATCGGACAGGATAAGGTTAAAGAAAATCTTTCGGTATATATCAAAGCGGCAAGAGGCAGGGGTGAAGCCCTTGACCATGTACTTCTTTACGGCCCTCCCGGTCTCGGAAAAACAACGCTTGCCGGCATTATTGCCAATGAAATGGGCGTTAATATCCGTATAACAAGCGGGCCGGCTATTGAAAAACAGGGCGATCTTGCGGCTTTACTGACAAATTTGCAGGACGGAGATGTTCTGTTTATTGACGAAATTCACAGGCTTAACCGTCAGGTTGAAGAAGTGCTGTATCCGGCAATGGAGGACGGTGCGCTTGACATTATAATCGGCAAAGGGCCGTCTGCAAGGTCGATAAGGCTTGATTTGCCGAGATTTACTTTAATCGGTGCCACAACAAGAGCCGGTCAGCTTTCGGCTCCTTTAAGGGACAGATTCGGCGTTATATTCCGTTTGGAGATGTATACGCCTGAACAGCTTTGCGATATTGTAAAAAGAAGTGCCGGAATACTTGAAATACCGGTCGACCCGAAAGGAGCAATGGAAATTGCTTCTCGTTCAAGAGGAACTCCCCGTATTGCAAACCGACTTCTGAAAAGAAGCAGGGACTTTGCCCAGGTTAAGTACGACGGCGTTATCAGTAAAGAAGCGGCGATTGACGCTCTTTCAAGAATGGAAATTGACGAGCTCGGACTTGACAATATTGACAGGGTTTTATTGACGACTATGATTAGAAATTATAACGGCGGGCCTGTAGGGCTGGAAACTATTTCTGCCGCAATCGGAGAGGAAACGGTAACAATTGAGGATGTTTACGAACCTTATCTTATGCAAATAGGCTTTTTATCGAGGACGCCGAGGGGCCGCTGTGCTACAGCGCTTGCATATAAACATCTCGGCATAGAACGGGAAGGACAGCAGTCTTTACTTTGATTTAATATTGAAAGGTGTTATTTTATGGGAAGATTATTCGGAACAGACGGAGTAAGAGGAGTTACTAATGTCGATTTAACTGCGGAGCTTGCGCTTAAAATCGGCAGAGCCGCCGCAATGGTACTTATAAAAGATAACGATTCTCAAAAGCCGACTGTTCTTATCGGCAAAGACACCCGTACTTCAGGTGATATGCTTGAAGCGACGCTTACCGCCGGTCTTTGTTCAGTCGGTTGTAATGTGCTTTCGGTCGGTATTATTCCTACTCCCGCAGTTGCGTTTCTTGTTGAAAAGTACGGTTGCAGTGCCGGAATTATGATATCCGCTTCGCATAATCCGTGCCAATATAACGGAATAAAAATATTTCAAAGCACCGGTTATAAGCTTGATGATGAAACCGAAAATATGATTGAAAGCATTGTTCTCGAAAATTCTACTGAAATCCCCGTACTTACCGACGGAGCCGTAGGAAACAGAACTTTTGCTAAAAATGCCGTCAAGGACTATATTGAGCATATTGTGTCTACTACAGATGTCAGGTTCGACGGTATGTCAATCGCACTTGATTGTGCAAACGGCAGCGCTTCGGTATGTGCCAAAGAAATATTTACTTCCCTTGGCGCTAAATGCCTTATGCTTTCAGATACACCGGATGGAACAAACATAAACGACGAATGCGGTTCAACTCACCCAGAGGAGCTTATGAGATTTGTTCGTGACGCTTCGCTTGACCTCGGACTTGCTTTTGACGGAGATGCCGACAGAATGTTGGCTGTTGATGAAAACGGAGAACTTGTAGACGGTGATAAAATTATCGCAATTTGCTCCAAACGGATGAAAGACGAGGGAACTCTTGCTAAAAATACTGCAGTAGTAACCGTTATGAGCAATATGGGATTTTTTAAATTCTGCGACAAAAATCATATTAAATGTGCAAAAACCGCTGTCGGCGACCGATATGTTCTTGAAAAAATGCTCAAAGATGGTTACAATATCGGCGGTGAACAGAGCGGCCATGTAATTTTTCTCGATTATGCAAAGACAGGGGACGGAGAGCTTACAGGCGTTCAATTGATTGAAACTTTGGTAAAGTCGAAAAAATCTCTTTCAGGGCTTGCCGAAATTATGAGAGTATATCCTCAGGTGCTTATAAATGTAAAGGTTACAGCTGAGGGCAAGCAAAAATACAATAACGATGAATATATTATTTCCGCTGTTCAGCAGGCTGAAATGGAGCTTATGGGAGACGGCAGAGTTCTCGTTCGTGTAAGCGGAACTGAACCGCTTATCCGTGTTATGCTTGAGGGAAGCGATATTGATAAGATTACCGCTCTCGGCAACAGAATAGCTGATGTTGTAAGAGAGAGACTGGCATAATATTTATACACTTACAGCAAAGGAAAATTTATGAGACATTCAAACGATTGGAAGGATTACGAGCTGATTGATTGTTCAAACGGCGAAAGGCTCGAACGATGGACAAGAGAAATTCTTATCCGTCCCGATCCGCAAGTAATTTGGAAAAGTGAAAAGGAATGTAAGCAGTGGTTTATGCCGGATGCCAGGTATGTCCGTTCAAAAAACGGAGGCGGCAAATGGCAAATGTTTAATCGTATTCCGGCACAGTGGCAGGTTAGATATAAAGAC
>JAJQGZ010000204.1 GCA_021200075.1 Clostridiales bacterium
CTTATACAGTGATAGAAACCGATCGTAAAGTTTTAAACAGGACTGAGTACTACGGTTTGCTGATTGGGTGCAGTTTGTTGTGGGCGGATACAATTCGTTCCTACGGTTGGTTGATTGTTACGGCATGGTGTATATTTGTGCAATGCGGGAGGCTTTTTGCTTACCATTGTGCGCAGGCGAGGCAGAGAAAGGACTTCTGTATCCGCACCGTACTGCATTATCCAGGAAGCAAGACCGTCGCTGACAGCGGTTTTTACCGTGGTTTCAAAATGGCCGAGGTCAACGGCAGTGAGCGGTATTTTTTTACCGAAGCGGTCGAGGATTTCCTCCTGCAAATTAAGCGAGCATTTGAGCGTGACATCGCAGACATCGCCGGAGAACATATTGAACATTTTTGAACTGTAATCCTGAGCGTCGAATGAGTCGGTATACTCGCTGACTTCCTCAAACGAACGAGCGGCGCAGATAAGGACTGAAAGGTGCTTTATACGGTCAATTCTCAGATTCATAAGATTGTCGTATTTTTGGTTATTAATAATAGTGGTCGTTTTTTCATATCATAACATAGGGAGAAACGGTCATTGTTTTATTAGTATAGGTCTTTTTATTGCGTGCTTATCAACGCACCTTCTCCGGTACTGGAACTTGACCATTTGGCGGTGATTTACGGCATAGCTGAGGCGGTCAATCGTTATGTAAATCTCCTCATTATCGCACTTTGAAGCGGCGGCATTATCGACCATAAACGAGTGGCTCCATATTCTCCTCCTGCCCTACCGAGACAAGCTCCTTTAGCTTATTTATAAGGGAAGCCGTCTTTTTCGGCGTAATAAATCCGGCGCTCGCAACGGCGTCAATCAGGAGGATAACCTTGGGGATTTCAAACTGACGGCTCACAATGAAAAAGCCACGCTTCGGGCTCATAACCGTTACGATATCAACGCCGATTTTTCGCAGGGCTTCAATATCGGCGTAAATCGCTTTTCGCTCGCAGGTTAAGCCTTTTTTTTTGGCAAGCATTTGAATGAGCACAGAGATTGAAAAGAGGATTATCCTCGTCACTGTATTTTAAAAGGAATTGGTATATATAGAGGGTTTTGAGCTTCGAGGTTTGGGCGCGTTCGGAGTTAGCAGATATAATGATTTCTCCTTTATTAAATTTGTAAAATATTCTTCACATATTATACATACAATATTTTTACACCGTCTGCAAGTAATCGGCAAAAATTGCCGAAAGGGGGGCAAAACTGTGAAAAATATGCGAGTAAAGCAGATTTCTTTACAGCATATATTGTGTTAATGTGTTGAACTTTACAGATGAATTTTCACTATGAAACAGCGGAAATTTCTTTAACAATATTCCTGAAAACCGGACAACATCAGTGCTTCCGCTCTCCCCTCCCTCGCACATAACGACTATTGCGTACTCCGGACTGCTGTACGGATAAAAACCTGTAAACCAGGTATTGAGCAGTTCCTCACCGTCGGAGTAGATACCGCTTTGCGCCGTGGCGGTTTTGCCGGCAGTCTCACCGTTGAAATATGCGTTGGCACCGGTGTCGTAATCGACTACATATTTCATATATGAACAAAGAGTTTCGGCAGTGGATTTTGACATAATCCGAGTACCGTCACTCTCGGCAAGAGAAAGCGTAGGAAAAATAATAAACACCGCCGTTTGCAATGCAGGAGACGATTGAAGTAAAGTGAATCGGAGTGTCCGTAAGACTGCCCTGACCGAAGCCTAAAAGCGCAAGCTGACCGAGTGATGATAATTCACTTTTTAGTGGAAAGCTTCTCTTCTTTACAGTAAAATCATTATCGTTATATGTGTAAAGTGTTATATCTTTACAGTAGCCGAATTTCTGTGCAGTATTGTATAATTTATCCGCACTGAGGGTAAGAGTAAGGTTTACAAAGTAGCAATTACAGGAATTTGCAAGAGCTTCTTTAATATTCTGTTTGCCGTGCTTTTTATTGTTTTGGCGGTGGCAAACGGTATCGCCGACGGTTATTTCACCGGTGCATTTATATGAAAGGTCAATATCATTTTCAACAGCGCAGGTGCAGACAACAAGCTTGAATACCGAGCCGACCGTGTATGCGGACACAGCACGATTGATGTAATCATCGCCTATGCTGACGCTTGCCAAAATCTGCGAGGTATCGAATCCATAATAACAACGCTCCCTTTTTCAAGCGATTCGGCAGAGCGTTCAGCAATTTGCTGAAGCTCGCTGTCAATTGAAATAATCACACCGTCGGCATTTAAATAATTATTATCCTTTATTTCTCCGTCGTCGCCCGAAAGAAGCCTGCCCGAAGCATCGACGCTGTAATTAACCGAAAGTGTACCGATTTCCTCATCTGTCACGGTTTAAGCCCAGAACAGGATTTATCAAGCAGGTGACGGCAGAGCATATCGTCGCTGTTTTCGCGAGTGATTCCGACAATTTTAATATATTCGGTATTGGCGTATTTATTTATGCTTTTTATAACAGGTTCGCCGTCGGAAAGCTTTTCGGCAATTTCACGGCTTTCTTCTGAATCGAAAAGGAGATCAAGCTCATTCAGGCATTTTTCGTTGGGTCTGATAACGGCGACTAGGGATTTTGAATTATTATTGAGCCTTACCCCGTCTCCGGCGTAGATATTAGTGTAAAGGGATGAAATTGCATAAGTTTTGCTGTTATAGCTGTCAAATACGGAATAAGTGCCGCCGAGCGTGAGATAAGCAATCCTGCCTACAGATCCGACAAATACAAGAACAAATGCCAAAAGCATTGCGGTACTTCTCTTTGCAGTTGTTTTCGCCATAAAAAAACACCCTCTGTTATTTTTAACAAAGGGTGATAATTTATTCTGTAATCTCCCTGCGAAGCATTGCACCGGCGGAAACGCAGGTATCGCAGGAGAATGAGTAGGTCTCGGCGGCTTTGTTGGCAACCGAAACATATTCTCCGTCCTTGAAACTGTAAAGATCACTGACGGTTATTTTATACGGTTTTTTGCCCGGTTCGAGAACCTCGAGAGATTCTCCCGAATAAAATCTGTTGCGCTGAAAGACAGTCAAAGTGCTGTTTTTGCACGATTCACACACGGCACAGAACTCCCAATTCCTGATATAGCCGCCGTTATCGAGAACCTGACCGTTTTTAAGCTGACCGAAATTGAAGCCAGTTGTATACTGACGGTGGCTCACCTTTTCAAGCTCAGAAAGAATCCAGTCGCTCGGTTTAAAATCAGGATAGGGAGATTTGTAATATTCGTCAAGAGCATTCCTGTAAGCATTGGTGACAACCGCAGTATAATATTCGGTCTTTGCCCTGCCCTCAATCTTAAACGAATCAACACCAGCATCCGCAAGCTCGGGTATATGCTCGAGCATACATAAATCACGGGAATTGAAAATATATGTTCCTTTATCGTCCTGTTCAATCGGGAAAAATTCGCCATGCCTCTTTTTCTCAACAAGATGATATTTCCAGCGGCAGGGCTGGGCACATTCTCCCCTGTTGGGATCCCTCGCCGCCATATAATCCGACAAAATGCATCTGCCCGAAAAGCTCATACACATTGCGCCGTGAACAAAAACTTCAATCTCCAAATCCGGCGGAGTTTTGTCACGGATGGTCTTTATTTCGTCAAGAGAAAGCTCCCTTGCCGTGACTATCCGCTTTGCACCGAGATTATAAAGCGTTTGAGCGGTTTGGAAATTAACGATACCGACCTGGGTTGACATATGAATATCAACATCGGGCACATATTTTTTCGCAAGCTCCATAACGCCTAAATCGGCAATTATGAATGCGTCAATACCTATCTGCTCGGCATAGGAAAGGAAATCCGGCAAAAGGTCGATTTCGTTATTTCTCGGAAGTGTATTGCAGGTGAGATAAATTTTCTTACCGTGGGAATGGACAAAATCCGCCGCCTGCTTTAACTCGTCGGGATTAAAATTTGACGGGTTTGTACGCATAGTGAACATATTTGAGCCGAGATACACCGCATCCGCTCCGAAAGCGACGGCATACTCAAGCCTTTTATAATCTCCTGCCGGAGAAAGCAATTCAATATTTTTCATAATTAATAGCTGAGGTACGGTGCATAGGTGCTGACCTTTTCCTTAGATTCCGAATATGAAGAAGCGGTGTACAGTTCTCCGTCGGTATCGTGGAAGAAATAATAGTAATCGGTATCCTCGGGATAAAGCGCCGCTTCAATAGCGTCAATACCGGGATTACATATCGGGCTTGGCGGAAGACCTACCTGAGAACCGCTACTTGAAGTATCATAATATGTCATATAATAATCGGCGGTATGGACAGAACCTAAGGACAGATACGGCGAAACTTTATTTGTAATATAATCTACGGTTGAATCAACACCGAGAAGCGGGAAATTAACCTGATCCTGTAATCTGTTGTGAATAACGGAAGAGATGGTAGCCATTTGCTCGGTACTGCCTGCCTCGCACTGGATAATCGAAGCGATTATAATTATATCGTTCATCGAATACCCGAGTTCTTCAGCACGATTGCGGTATTCCTTGGTTATTTTTGCATCGCCGTTTGAAAGAAATTTTTTGATAACGGAGGATGTGCTCTCTCCGATATAGAAATCATATGTGTCGGGGAAAAGATAACCCTCAAGACGGTACGGAACGGACTCCTGCGCTTCAATATCGCTGACAAGAGAATAAGTGAAATCAACGGTTTGAATAACCGAAAGCAATGACGCTTCGTCGCAAACTTCGTTATCAACAAGTTTTTTTACAATCTCCGAAACTGTATATCCCTCTGGGAAAGTAAGCGTAACGGTTTCCGCCGTGGCGGTATCGCCCTGCAAGGTTTGCAACATACCCTCAAGACCCATTTTGCCGTAGAGATAATAAACACCGGCAACATACGGCGCACCGACCTGGCTTTCCCTGTACTTGGCAAAGAGCTTACAAAAATTCTTGCAAGTTATAAGCCCGTTATCGGAAAGCAAATCAACCGCATCGCTTATATTATCAATATCCTCGTCAAAGCTGACGGTAACGGTTGAATTTGTTTTTGTTATAGCGAGAACATCGTTAAGACAAAGGACAACATAGACGGAAAGAAGCACTGAAACAACTATTACAACAATAAAAAAAATATAAGTACCGGCAATGCCCTGACCCTTTTTCTTGACAGGCTTCCTGCGTTTTGGTGCCGGAGCCGAAACAGAATCGGTATCGGCCTTTAGCTTAGTGCTATTATCGTTCTCAGTTTCTACATTTGAGAAATAAACATCGTTATTTGCTCCTGCGGTATCTACAGGATTAATTCCGCTGAATAAATTTTCGTAATCGTCGTTATTCATTTTGACCCTCCTTGTCGGACGGCATAAATGCCTTTTTCACAAACCAAAAAATCGACTGCTCTGTCGTATTTTTCAACAGGCAGACTTTCAACTATCATTTCATTGTAACATAAACCTACGAAAATTGAAGTGTAATTTTTTAAAAATCTGTCATAATAACCGCCGCCGTAGCCGAGACGGTAGCCTTGCTTGTCAAATGCAATAGCGGGAACAATACAAATTGATGATGAAAAATCCTCAACCTCTCGGCAAAGCGCAGTATCGGGTTCCCTGATAGAATACGCACCCTCAACTGTTTGAGAGAGTGAAGTTATGTAATAAAACTTCATATTTCCGCTTTTATCGGTGCAAACGGGCAAAGCAATTTTTTTACCTTTATCGAGTGCATCGGCAATACAAATATCAGTACCGACCTCATCGCCGAACGAAGCATAAAAAAGAACAAGCTCGGCATTTTGATAAACATCGCTGTTAATAAGCGCTTTTGCAATTTGCGTATCCTTGGCGGATTTATTCTTCACAGCGCTTCTTGCCAATTTAAACTCTTTTCTCAAATCGCTTTTTACCGACATTGGATTGAATCCCTTACTTTTTCGGCGGTTTCCTTATCCGAAAGCCGGCTTACAATTTCCAGACCGAAATTAACCGCCACACCGGCTCCTCGTGCGGTGATGAATTTGCCGTCGGTAACAACATATTCGTCCGATATTTTTGCACCTGTGAGAGCGTCCTCAAAGCCGGGGAAACATATTGCGTTTTTGCCGTTTAACAATCCCCTGTGACCGAGAATTGACGGTGCGGCGCAAATAGCGCATACATATTTTTTATTGTCAACAGCGTAATCTACTGCTTGCTGAACTACGCCCGATTTTTCAAGATTAAGCGTACCTGGCATACCTCCGGGAAGAACTACCGCTTCCAAGTCCTCGGCAGTAAATTCGTCGGCTGTAATATCGGCGGTAACGGGAATGTTATGCGAGGACATAACGGTTTTGTCTGTTACTCCGACTGTGCAAATATCAATCTTTGCCCGCCTGAGCATATCGACAACGGCGAGCGCTTCAATAGTTTCAAAGCCGTCTGCTAAAAATAAATAAACCATAATCTCAACCTCCGATGTATTTCATTACAAAGGGCTTATCAAGTGAACAGCCCTCAAAAAGATATTCTTTTATATCATCATTTTCATCAAATTTTAAATTTGATATATCCGAAGAAACGGTAAATCCCCGCTCATAATAAAACGCAATCAGTTCATCATTTGCCGGAATAAGGCACAGATGCGGAAAATTCTCTTTACAATAATCAAGCAAAGCCGACATATAACCGTTTCCCTGCGAAGCTTTAAGCGTGCAGGCAGCGTAAATATATTTTCCCTGCTCTCCGTCGCATACGCAGTCCACAAGGCAAAGCATCGAAAGCAACGAATCACCGCTGTAAAAGCAGAGATATTTTTTATGCTTGCAGTTATCTTTAAAAAAACAATATCCTCTCGGCCGTCGCCGAACGCCTGCTGCCAAAGGGAGACGGTTTGATTTATATTTTCCGCTTTTTTTAATCATACTTTATCCTTTGTAAACTGTTATTCCTTTTTGAAGGAATATTTCGGGATTATATGACTGCTTGGCTTTACGCAATCCATCAAGACCCAAATCCTCTTCACGGTTGACATATTCATAATCCGCCAGGCAGTTTTTGGTAAACTCCTGATTAATCAGCGGATATGCGCCCTGAATATCTGCCGGCGCCTTTTCAAAATGAGTTACAAATGTACTGTCGTTTAGCCTTTCACCGAGAGTATAGGCAATCGCTTCACCGTTGATTCTTATAATTCCGCCGACAAGATTAAGAGCATCAAAATTTTCAAACGCTGCCAAAACCGCTTCAAATTCGTATAAGAAATCTGCGTCCTCGTCAACGTCGTTCTCCTCTCGGTCTTGAATCCAGCGTGTATGAAGCGAAATGCAATCATCTATATTGTCTCGGCTTATCTTTTCAAAAGACCAGTCGGGGTTATTCCTTTTAAAGTTTGATATATGATTTCTCTTGCCGTGATATTTTTTACCGCTGAGCGATGCCATTTTTTCAACTGAATAAATGTAATCGTAATTACCCTCGTCATAAGTATAGGAAAATTTCCCTGGGAAATATTCGTCGAGCATTTTCCTGTAATTTTCCGTCACACCGTATATTTTAAAATCAATATCACTGCTTTTTACATCTGCAATAAGCTGTTCGACAGCATCCTTGAAATCGCCTTTTCCTATCGGGACGGAATACATAATACCGTCTCCTCTGCCCCAACTGCTCAAAAGGAAATCCTTATACCTGCAAATGCGGTTTACATATGCGGCTTTCCAAATAAAAATATTGCCGAATGTATACTCACAGTTCATACTCACGGCGCTTTTTAAACATTCATCCACCCATTGCTTATCGGGAATCTCGGGTGTTTTAAATTCAAGCATTATCAAGTTCTTTTTTTATCAATGTTATAACAGCATTATGTATGTCCTCAATTGGCAAAGGTTTTTCCCCGTTTGAACATTTAACAACCGCCCAGTTTTCCTTTTTTGCGGTGTAAAGAGCCGATTTCCTGCATCTGTTAAGAAAATCAATGTCAGCCTCGTGAACATCCTTTTTGCTCTCGTCGCCGTCATAGCGTGAGGTCATAAGACTTTGAGAAATCTTAACAGGCATATCGAGATAGATAACCAAATCGGGCTTTGGTATGCCAATTTTATTATATTCAAAATCACAAGACCATTCGATATAATTATCCCATTCGCTTTCATCAAACTTTTCCGTTTGATAGATTAAATTGGAAGTAACGTACCTGTCAGCAAGAATCAAAGTGCCGTTTTCGTAATCATTCTTCCAATTGAGCTTGTATGAAGCAAAGCGGTCTACTGCGTAAAATGCGCCGGCTGCATAAGCGTTTATATCATCGGGCTTGCTGCCAAAAGAGCCGTCAAGATACATTTTGACAAGCGTGCTTGACGGGCTTTCATAATCAGGCAATTTTATCTTTTTAAACTTAATTCCCCGGTCGGCAAGATATTTTTCAGCAAGAGCTGTTTGAGTGGATTTGCCGCACCCGTCAAGACCCTCGATAATAATAAGCTTTGACATTATTTCTTCTTCTCAATCTTTCGTTTATTACAGTTTTTATCAACAATAAATGTGTTATCAAGCTGTGAAGTGAGACTTGCTTTAACACTGTCAATATACTCTCTCCTGAGCTTAGCCTGCTCCGCTTTTTCCGAATCGGTAAGAACGCCGCTTTTGGATTTGCATGCAAGTTCGTTAATTCTGTTAATTTTTTCCTGATTCATCAGTCTAAGAAATCCTTTAGCTTTTTACTTCTGCTCGGGTGACGGAGCTTCCTGAGCGCCTTAGCCTCTATCTGACGGATACGCTCCCTTGTTACATTAAAATCCTTGCCGACTTCCTCAAGTGTTTTTGGATTGCCGTCGTCAAGACCGAAACGCAAAACAAGAACTCTGGCTTCCCTCGGAGTGAGCGTGCCGAGAACCTCGTCTAACTGCTCCTTGAGCAAGCTGATAGAAGCGGCGTCGGCAGGAGCGAGCGCTTCCTCATCGGGTATAAAATCGCCGAGATGGGAATCCTCTTCCTCACCGATAGGAGTTTCAAGCGATACGGGTTCCTGAGCTACTCTGAGAATTTCCCTGACCTTTTTGGGAGACATACTCAAATATTCGGCAATTTCCTCCGCTGTGGGTTCCCTGCCGTTTTGGTGGAGAAGCTGGCTGTTAGCTTTTTTAACCTTATTGATAGTTTCAACCATATGAACTGGAATCCTGATAGTCCTTGCCTGGTCGGCAATGGAGCGGGTAATAGCCTGCCTGATCCACCAGGTAGCGTATGTTGAAAATTTAAAGCCCTTTGTATAATCGAATTTATCAACGGCTTTGATAAGACCGAGATTGCCCTCTTGGATAAGATCGAGAAACTGCATTCCTCTGCCGACATATCTCTTTGCAATGCTTACTACCAAACGAAGATTTGCTTCCGCAAGCCTTTTCTTAGCTTCGGCATCACCGTCAGATATACGAATGGCAAGCTCGATTTCCTCCTCAGGAGTAAGAAGTGGTACCCGTCCTATCTCCTTGAGATAGACCTTAACCGGATCATCCATAGCGGCATTATCATTTACCGCCACGGTTTCGGCGGCGTCTGTCTCCTTTGGCAAATCAACCTCAAGGCTCAGACCGTCGAGCGCTTCGGCGGAAAAATCGTCGATAATATTAATATTTGCGGCGTCAATCTGCTCGTTTAATTTCTCAAGTTCCTCAACATCAAGATCAAGCTCTACTATGAGATTATCAATTTCCTGCGTGGAAAGATGACCGGACTGCTTGCCTTTGTTAATAAGCTTTTTGAAAGCGGCATTTTTCTTTTCCTCGCTGACAGGCTGCGGTGGTGTAAGATTTATATCCTTCATAAAGAATATCTCCTCTGCTTTATATGTTCCTGCGGTGATGTAATGTATTTGCAAAACAATACATCAAACGCTTTGTCAGCACGAATTTACTTGAAAAGACTGCGAAAATCATCATCGGACATATCGCCGGCGGAAACGGAATGTTTTTTATCGTATTCCGCATTGATTATGCCGAGACAATCCGAAAATTCCTTTTTCGGTGTTTTACTTTCACGGTTTCGTGCTATAATTCCCGAAAGACGGCTCAGTTCATCACTTGTGAGCGATTCGGAAAAATTAATTAAATCTGTATCAAGCTTTTCATCAAGCCTCGATATTATAACACAAAATACCTTTTGCGCAAATGCCGATGAAAGCTTTTTTGAATCAAATCCGTCGCACAGCGAACGGCAATCGGGATAGCGAAGAAGCAGACCTATAATCCTGTCCTCGGCTTTAAGCTGTTTGACGGAAGCGTTATTTTGATAGCTCATCTTTGTTGTTTCCCTTGATGAGCTTTCTATTATTTTTTTATATTGCGTTCTTCTGCGGCGGTTATTAGATTTTCTGATATTATCTTCAAGCTGAGCTTTGAGCGCAGATTTTTCAACACCCAAGTCGTTAGAAAGCTTTGATAAATACAAATCCTGTTCGATGGGAGTTGTATCAGCCAAAATTTTCATACTTTCTGATATAAAATCTATTGTACCCCGTGTTGTGTTAAGGTCGTATTTATTTTTTAACGAAAGAAGTGCAAATTCCGTTTCGTTGGAAGCGCCTGCAAGCATACCGCTGAACTTGTCCCGACCGAGCATTCTTATTATTTCGTCCGGGTCTTTGCCGCCCGTAAGGGACGGAACACGAATTTTTAAATCCGTATCTTTGAAAAACCTGAGCGCTTTATTAAGAGCCTTCTGCCCTGCTTCGTCGGCATCGTATACAAGAACGACCTCTTTTGTATATCTGCTTATCAGCCTGACCTGCTCGGCTGTGAGAGCTGTACCGCAACCTGCTACAGAATTGGTGAATCCTGCCTGGTGCATAGAAATTACATCCATATATCCCTCGCAGAGAATAAGGCTGTCGGAGCAGTTATCTTTTGCAAAATTAAGACCGAAAAGCTCGTTCGTCTTTTTATAAGCAAGGGTATCGGATGTGTTGACATACTTAGGCTTGCTGTCGTCAAGCACCCTGCCGCCGAAAGCAACGACATTTCCCCTCACATCAATTATAGGCGTCATAACCCTGTTTTTAAAGGTATCGTAATGTCCGCCGTTTATGCTGTTTTTAATCACTCCGGCATCGAGCATTTCAGAAAAGCCGTAACCTAAATTTTTTAAATATTTAAGCAGTGAATCCCATTCGTCCGGAGCGTAGCCGAGACCGAAATGCTTTATTGTTGCAAGAGAAAGACCCCTTGAAAGAAAATAATCAAGTCCCTTTTTGCCCTGCGGACTCATCATATATGAATTAAAAAACTTTGCGCTTTCACGGTTAATTTCAAGTATTCGTCTGCGCCTTTTTGAAAGGCTGTCGTCAACGCCGTCCTGCGGTATTTGCATACCTGCTCGCTGAGCTAAAAGCTTAACGGCATCAATATAATCGAGATTTTCAATCCTTTTTATAAAACCGACAGCGTCACCGCCGATGCCGCAACCGAAGCAATAAAACGACTGTGTATCGTGATAGACGGTGAAAGACGGCGTTTTTTCATTATGAAACGGGCAAAGACCCACAGAAGTGGAGCCTCGTCGTTTAAGCGTGACATAAGGAGAAATCACATCCTCGATATCGGTTTTATATTTAAGCTCCTGCAAGAAGCTTTCATTCAAGGGCATAATTCATCTCCTCGTCAATATCATAAATAATTATCCGAATATCAGCCGAGCCAGCACATCGGTACAAAAAAGCTCGTTAAAAATATGCAGTGCGTATGTGTCACTCATACCCGAAATATAATCGCAAACCGCTCTTTCCTTGCCGTCGGTTTCGGCAACGGAAATATATTCGTCGGGCATTTTATCAAGATTTTTTATGTAGTAAAAATATATTCTTTCAAGCATATCCTCCGCTTTGCTTTCCTCACCTTTGCAAACAGGGTTGGTGTACACGGCGGTAAACATAAAATTGTGCAAATCGTCAAATGCGGTATAAAAATCCTCGCTCATTCTGATACTGTCGTCACTGTTATTTATAACATCGACAACCATATTGTTGACTCTTTCCGACTTGGTCATACCGAGACGCATACGAAGACTGAGCGGAATATCCTCCTCCGCCATAACCTGCGCCCTGACAGCGTCGTCTATATCGTGATTTATATATGCAATTTTATCGGCGATACGGATTATCTGACCCTCGAGAGTATATGCTTCCTCGCCCCTTGTGTGGCAGAGAATACCGTTTTTTACCTCGTCGGTAAGGTTAAGACCTTTGCCGTTTTTTTCGAGCTTTTCAACAACTCTCACGCTTTGCTCATAGTGCCTGAATCCGTTACTGCAAAGCCGATTGAGTGCTCTCTCCCCTGCGTGACCGAACGGTGTGTGGCCGAGATCGTGACCGAGAGCCACGGCTTCTGTCAAGTCCTCATTGAGACGAAGCACTCTTGCAATGGTTCTTGCAATCTGCGAAACCTCAAGGGTATGCGTAAGCCTTGTCCGATAATGGTCTCCGTTCGGAGAAAGAAATACCTGTGTTTTATGCTTCAATCGCCTGAAAGACTGGAAGTGAATTATTCTGTCACGATCACGCTGAAAGCAGGTTCTTATACCACATTCCTCTTCCGGAAAAACACGGCCCTTTGAATCGGCGGAAAAGCAAGCTTTGGAGCAAAGAATTTTTTTCTCGTTTTCTTCAGACATAATGCGAATAGAATTATCCAAATTTCTCATCCTCCGTATATATTATACTCATTATAATTCAATTTCCCTACTTAAACAAGAATATTTTTTAAATATTGACTAAATTAAATGTAAAAGTTATAATACAAATTGTAATTAGAACAGGATTTAATCTTTCTGAAATTTGAGTTCGGGACTTGATAAAATGATTTTTGCGTTTATAGCCGTGTTTGCGGTTTTATTTTTTATTTTCTGCTTTTACCAAAACAATAAAATTGATATGACATATTATACAGTGAAAAACGAAAACTGCAAGAAGAATTTTAAAATTGTTCATCTCTCGGATTTTCACTCAAAACCTGCCGAAAAAGTCATTGAAAAGACCGAAAAAGAAAAACCTGACATAATCTGCATAACGGGCGACTTTATCAATGACAGGGGAAAAAACAAGGATAAAATGCTCAGCTTTGCAAAAAGACTTGTTAAAATTGCGCCGGTATATTACATCACCGGCAACCACGAAAGACGGCTCGACTACTTTGACGAGCTTATGGGAGAACTTTCAAAAACAGGATTTATCGTACTGCTAAACGATACAAGCGAAAACGAATTTTGCACAATACTCGGTCTTGACGAAAACCAAGCGGATTTTGATGACTACAAAGCAAGGAAAAACGGTATATTTGAATACCGAGATATGAAGCCGTATTTTGACGAACTGGAAAAGCACGACGGTTTTAAGCTGGTTTTAAGCCATTTTCCCGAAAATTTTGAAGAAGTAAAGGAACTTAACTATTCACAGTATGACTTTGATTTACAGCTTTCGGGTCACGCTCACGGCGGACAATGGATATTACCGTTTGTCGGCCCGCTTTTTTCCCCCGGTCAAGGAGTTTTGCCGAAATATGTAAGAGGTTCTTTCGGAGACAGACCGAAGCTTATAGTAAGCCGAGGTTTGGGCAATTCGGAATTTCCGCTCAGGCTTTTCGACCACCCGGAAATTGTGATTGTTAATGTTGAAAATTAAAATTTACATCTAATCCGATAATAATTCATAGACATCTCACACATATTTCACACATATTTAATAATATTTAATATTAAGAGACTATATTTAAAAGGTAATACAGTTAATTAAAGGAGACAATATGTGCGGAATAATTGGATATACAGGATATAGCAATGCAACCGGCAAGCTGATAAATGGTTTAAAAACGCTTGAATACAGAGGATATGACAGCGCCGGAATTGCTCTAAGCTCAAATGAAAAAACTAAAATAATCAAGTGTGCAGGCAGAGTGAGCGAGCTTGAAAAGCTGTGTGAAAATACAACAAGGTTAAACACGGGAATAGGACACACACGCTGGACAACCCACGGAAGTGTGAATCAAAAAATTCACACCCGCATAAATTCGGGCATATAACGCTTGTACACAACGGTATTATAGAAAATTATACAGAGCTTATTACAAAATATAATCTAAGTGAATTGCTCTCTTCAAAAACGGACAGCGAGGTTGCCGCCGCAATAATCAACTTATTCTATAATGGCAATCCGTATAAAGCAATAAAAAACGCAATTTCTCAAATTAAAGGTACTTTTGCGTTTGCAATAATTTTTGACGATATAAAGGACACGATTTTTGCGGTAAGAAATGTCAGTCCGATTGTTTTGTGCAAGGGCGATGACGGAACATATTTATCATCTGATATACTTGCAATCGGCGAATATTGCAGCGAATATTTTATTCTGCCTGAAATGACGGTTGCAAAGCTTGAAAAGGACAAAATAACCGTAACGGATTTTAACGGCAATGAAATTTTGCCCGAAGCCGTGAAGCTTGATTTTGCACTTGCATCCGCCGACAAAGGCGGTTATCCTTTTTTATATGGAAAAGGAAATAATGCAACAGCCAAAAACATTCTCTGATACAATAAAAAGCAGAATAGCAAACGGTCTTCCCGATTTTTCAAACGATAAAATTGACGATGATATGTTCAGCGAAATAACGAATATATCGCTTATCGCCTGCGGAACAGCAATGCACGCAGGGCTTATAGGCAAAGCAATGATTGAGATAAAAGCGAAAATCCCCTGCACTGTTTACCTTGCATAGGAATTTATGTATACATCTCCGATTATAAATAAAAGCACGCTGGTAATTTGCATTTCGCAGAGCGGAGAAACGATTGATACGCTTGAAGCCTTGAAATATGCGAAAAAAGAGGGTGCAAAAACGCTTTCGATAGTTAACGTGAAAGGCTCTTCAATCGCAAGAGAAAGCCAAAATGTAATATACACAAACGCAGGAGCGGAAATAGCTGTTGCATCTACCAAAGCGTATACCACACAGCTTGCGATATTTTATCTGCTTGCGGTGAAACTGTCGCTGATTTACAAAAAAATAAGCGAAAAAGAAGCAAGGCAAATTACAGATGAAATACAAAAACTGCCCGAGGCAATAAACAATGTGCTTGACCGCCGTGAGGAAATTCACGCTCTCGCACGGCAACTGCTTGAATGCGAACACACATTTATGATCGGCAGAGGTCTTGATTACCCGATGCTTTTGGAAGCGTCGCTGAAGCTCAAAGAAATATCTTATATTCATTCGGAAGCATTTGCTTCGGGCGAACTGAAGCACGGAACGATTGCACTTATCGCGAAAAACACGCCGATAATCGCACTTGTAACTCAGCCCGACCTAAAATCAAAGGAAATATCAAATATAAAAGAGGTTCAGTCGAGAGGGGCAAATTTAATAACATTTATAACAAAATCTCTAAACAACGGCAAAATAAACTGCTCGTTTGAATTACCCGACACCGCCGAGGAATTGGCTGCCGTACCCGCTGTGGTTGCGTTACAGCTCCTTGCCTACTATGTGTCAAGCGACAAGGGACTTGATGTTGACAAACCGAGAAACCTTGCAAAGGTTGTAACGGTGGAATAAAATCGGAATAAAATTATTAAAAGTCAATAAAAATTCCCATTTCGGAATTTTTATTGATTTTATTTTACTTTTATGCTATTATTGGAATATGCTTAATAAAAGGTGATTATTATGGTAAAAAGAAAAGAATACTTAAAAAG
>JAJQGZ010000117.1 GCA_021200075.1 Clostridiales bacterium
GAATGAGTATATATAAAAAATAATGGGCAGAGAAGATCAGATACAGACGCCTATTCAAAAAATTTTCGGCAGGATATTTTCTTCCAGCGATGACATTACGGCACAAAAAATTGATGAGCTTGCAAAGAATATGAAAAGTAAGCCTTTTCAGAAATTCAATATTGTTTCTAAAAGAGGAGAAAAATTGGCAGGCTTTTATTATGAGCCGGAAAAATATTCTCATCCAAACGCCATTGTAATAGGCAGCCACGGTTATCATACCAATCATTTCGGCGACCCGGCAACATATATAGAATATTATTTGAAAAACGGATATGGCGTTTTCACTCCCGACCATATCGCTTCGGGAGAATCCGAGGGGTAAATATGTAGGGTTCGATTATTTTGAAAGCCAAGATTTGCTTGAATGGATAAAATTTCTCGAATCTAAATTCGGTAAGGATACGAAGTTTATTCTTCACGGAATATCAATGGGCGCCGCAACGGTGATGATGCTGTGCGCCGACAAATGCCCCAAAAGCGTTAAGTTAATTATAGAAGACTGCGGTTACACCTGCGCAAAGGATCAATTTGAATATTTGATAAAAAAGGCGGGAATAAAAAAACCGGAGACAATTTATAATTCGTTCAATTATTTCAACAAAAAAATTGCGGGATACAACCTTTCCCTCACCGATGTGCGTAATCAAGTTAAGAATACAAAGGTTCCGATATTGTTTATTCACGGGGACAAAGATGATTTTGTGCCGTTTGAAATGGTATATGAGCTTTATAATATTTGCCCCGAAAACAAAAGGACAATAAAGGTAATACATAATGCAACTCACGCAAACAGCGCTGTAGTGGATGAAAAGGAGTATTTTGACGCACTGACAGATTTTTATTACTGCGCACAATCTTTAAGCAAAAGTTAAAAAAGCATACCGTTTTCTTGACTAATATTGATTTTTGTGATATATTATTTTTGCACCGTTGGTTTTTTGTTTTTTTGTTTTTCTAATCTGGTTTTCTGAAACCACTCTTATATTTTTTTACAACGGTGTTCCTTTCTTTTGTACGCTTTTTTCTCTATATGAGTTTTTTGGCGTACATCGGGCATCCTCTTTTTTATTGTTTTTTCGGGAGGATGCCTTTTTATTATTTTATTAAATACAAAACCCCTGAAGCAGTCATTTTAGTTATTTTGACTTGCCTTAGGGGACTGTTTTTTTCCGATATTTTTAAGTTTTGAAAATCCTACACCAAAAAGAAATATCCGAGAGCGCCGAGAACGCTTGTAATCATTACCAACAGCTTTGACACAGCGGTCGGTCTGCCCTTTGCCACGGCGATAATAACTCCTATTGCGGACGGAACAAGTCCGAGCCAGGCAATAATAATTTGCGACACATAATTTGACGGCAAGGATGTTGCGTCAATCACGGTTACGAGTATGCCGAGCATTACCGCAAGAGCAAAAAATATTTTATGCACCGTTTTTTCCTTTTTCGGCAGAAACATAAAAATTGATGTCACGGCAAATGAAAAAACAATAACAACTTCAAGTATTAAAAGTGAGCTTAACGCCATAATTATTCTTCTCCTTCATCACATCGGGGAGTAAACATAATATACTGCGAATCAAATTCTGACAGGTATGTTTTGTACAAAAAGATATTTTTTAAGCTGAGGTATCGGAAGTTCGTTAAAATGGAACAGACTTGCGGCGAGAACAGCATCGGCTTTTCCTTTTGTAAAAGCGTCGTAAAAATGCTCTGCTTTTCCCGCTCCGCCGGAGGCAATAACAGGTATTCCGGCATTTTTGCTCACAGCTCTTGTCAGCTCACTATCGCATCCGGTCTGCTGCCCGTCGCCATCCATAGATGTCAGCAAAATTTCCCCGGCGCCTCTTTCTTCCGCTTCCTTAGCCCATTTGACAGCGTCTATTCCGGTGGGGATTCTTCCTCCGTTGAGATATACTTCCCAGCTGTTCTCCGTTCTCTTAGCGTCAATGGCGCACACAACGCACTGCGAACCGAATTTATAAGCCGCTTCGTTTATCAAATCAGGATTCCTCACCGCCGCCGAATTGACTGAGATTTTATCGGCTCCGGCTCGCAAAAGCTCTTTAAAATCATCAACGCTTTTAATTCCTCCGCCGACAGTGAACGGAATAAATACCGTCTGAGCCACTCGGCGAACAATGTCAATCATTGTGCTTCTTCCCTCGTGCGTGGCGGTTATATCAAGCAAAACAAGCTCGTCCGCACCGCAGGCATCGTAAGCCGCCGCACATTCGACAGGGTCGCCTGCATCACTTAAATTAACAAAGGAAACGCCCTTTACAACTCTTCCGTCTTTTACATCAAGGCAGGGAATAATTCTTTTTGCGTACATATTTATTCCCCTTTCAAGAAATTTTTGAGAATTTGCAGTCCTGCTTTACTGCTTTTTTCAGGATGAAACTGCGTTGCGCACAGCTTTCCCTTTTGCACCGCACATTCGATTTCAACTCCGTATTCGGCAGTCGCCGCAACTGCGTCCTCGTCGGCATCGGTAAGGTAAAAAGAATGTACAAAATAGAAATAGCTTTCATTGTCAATGCCGTCGAATATACCGCCGTGCTGCTTGAGCTTGATTGAATTCCAGCCAATATGTGGAACCTTTAATCCGTTATCTTTGGGTATTGAAACAATTTTGCCCTTGAGTATTCCGAGACCCTCGGCTCCGGGGCTTTCCTCGCTGCTTTCAAACAAAAGCTGCAATCCGAGGCATATGCCAAGAAAAGGCTTGCTGACAGCGACTTCCTTAACGGTATCGACAAGTCCTCTCTCCCTCATGGATTCCATAGCGTCGCCGAACGAACCTACTCCGGGCAGGATAATATGAGATGCGGACAGAATTTTATCCCTGTCCTGCGTTATTTCATTTTCGGCACCGAGGTAATCAAGAGCCTTTTGCACGCTGGAAAGATTCCCTGTTCCGTAATCAATTATTGCTACCATATGCTTCCTCTTGTTAAAATTCTTCCGTTTTGCTTTGAGATTAGAACTGTTTTATGCAAAGCTTTACGGCATATCGGCTATTATTCTATCATAATTTTTTATAACTTTCAACTCGTTTGCAAATTTAGATTGACAAAAGCCGAATAAAATGGTAAAATCTATCACATATCAGGAGCGGTATCGAAGTGGTCATAACGGGCCTGACTCGAAATCAGGTAGTCCTCACGGGCTCGTGGGTTCGAATACCACCCGCTCCGCCAAACAAAAAAGCAGACATCATTGATGTCTGCTTTTTTTTTTAATTTGATATAAGGTGGGTTTCGAACCCCAAAGGGTGACGTCG
>JAJQGZ010000220.1 GCA_021200075.1 Clostridiales bacterium
TATTTCGCAGTTATCGGGTTGGAAGAAAAATTTATTTCCGATAAGTATTTTTCCCCTGGCGTCGTTGTTAAAATGCTTTAAAATAAAATTTAATTTAAAGATTATTTCTCCGGCAAGACCGTTTTTATTGACGGCTTCTATGGTTTTGTGGCGCAGGAATATAAAATTATTGAGCTTATTGTAGCGCAGGCGGACGAAGCTGTTATCACTCTTTCAACCGATAATGAAAATATAGACGACAGTTCATCTCTTTTCGGATATGTTAATAAATCCGCCGGGATTATTGAAAAAATTGCCGATAAAGTGAATGTAAAAACCGAAAAGATAATACTTTCTCAAAATCACAGGGCAAAGAGTAAAGAACTCGCCTTTGCCGAAAAAAATATTTTTTCACCCGGTTCATCCGAGTATAATTTTGAGTGTAACGATATTGAAATTTACTCTGCAAAGAATATTTCGGACGAATGTGAGAATGTTTCAAGGCGAATTAAACAGCTTTTGAGAAACGGTTACAGAGCTTGTGAAATTACTGTTATTACCCGTGATGCCGCAAAATATCGTGACGAGCTTTCCGCCGCTTTCAAAAAATACGGTGTTCCTTACTATAACGATGAGAGGCAGCCGATTAATACTCAGCCACTTGTGGTTACGATAAAATATTTACTCAGGTGCGTTATTAATTCCTTTAATAGTGATGATGTCATCTCTCTTGCAAAAACAGGTATGACGAGCTTAACGGACGATAAGATAAACGAGCTTGAAAACTATGCTTACCTTTGGAATATCAACGGCGGAAAGTGGCTTTCCGATTTTACAGATTCACCCCATGGGTTTGAAAAGGAAATAACTTCGTCCGATAAAGAACGCCTCGCTTCAATTAACGAAACGAGGGACGCTCTCATTTCACCGATAGTTAAATTTAAAAAGCGTGCAAAATCAAAAAATGCCGAGGAAATTTGCCGTTCAATTTACGATACGCTTATAGCATTCGGTGCTGATATACAGCTAAAGGAATATGCCGTTTCTCTTTCAAACCGAGGTTTTCACGCTCTTGCAGGCGAACAGGGCAGGGTTTGGGAGCTTGTTATGGATATTTTAAACCAAATTGCCGTTACGGTAACAGACCCTATCGCACTCAAGGAATTTAATCATCTGTTTTCTTTGATAATTTCAACCGAAGATGTGGGTACTCTTCCATCAGGTATTGATAATGTGCAGTTCGGTCAGGCGAACAGGATAAGAACTGATAATCCTAAGGCTGTTTTTGTTCTCGGTGCAAATGAAGACGAATTTCCGCTTAATGCATCGGGTTCGGGTCTGCTGACGGAAAATGAACGCAGGATTATGCTTGATAATGATTTCAAGCTTTATTCCTACGGAGAAATACTCGATTTGCAGGAAAGGTATTTCGCTTACTCTGCCTGTACCTGCGCTCGTGAAAAGCTCTTTGTTTCTTATTTCGGCGCTGCGGGTAAAAACGCTTCTCCGTCGGAGATTGTTACGGAGCTTACCTCCGCTTTCCCGCTTTTGAAAGAATATACATATAACGATATTTCCGATATGGATTTGATTGAAAGCCGTGAAAATGCTTTTGAACTGATGAGCGAGAGGTATTTTTATAACACTCCGTTTTATTCCTCGCTTAAAAAATATTTTGAAGGCGATCCCTCTTTTTCAGCTGTAAAAGCCTTGGCTGAAAACCGGGATAAGAGTATAGAAAACAAGGAAATATCTTCCGAGCTTTTCGGCAGGGATATGTATATTTCCGCATCAAGGGTTGAAAATTTTTATTCCTGCCCGTTTAGATATTTTTGCAAATTCGGTCTCGGCGCAAGACCCAGAGTAAAAGCAGAGATAGACCCGATGCGCCGTGGTACTATCATCCATTATGTGCTTGAAATGATTTTGTCAACTGTTGGCAGTAAAGCACTTTCGCAGATGAATGAGGAGGATATAAAGTCCCTTGTTGATAAATATACATTGGAATATTTTGAAAACGATATGGGCAATATATCCGATGCGTCAAAACGCTTTAAGTATAATTACAACAGGCTTTCAAAGCTTATGTACAGTGTAGTTATTCATCTTTCTCACGAATTTGCTGACAGTGATTTTGAGGCAAAAGCGTTTGAGATGTCAATTGACAAGGACGGCGAGGTGAAGCCGAGCACCGTTTTGCTTGACGACGGCGGAAGCGTTCGTATACGAGGCTCTATAGACAGGGTTGACACATTTGAAAAAGACGGTGAAAGATATGTCCGTGTAGTCGATTATAAGTCAGGAAGCAAAACATTTTCTCTTTCTGATGTTATGCACGGTCTGAATCTTCAGATGTTTATTTATCTTTTCTCCCTTTGCGATGATAAAACCGCATCTTTAAACGGTATTCCGGCAGGAGTTTTGTATATGCACTCTGCAAGGGAAATGTTCACTTTTGATTCCAAAAGCCAGGCTCAAAGTAAAATTTCGGGAGAAGAGGATAAGTCGTATAAGATGAAAGGCATCGTGCTTAACGATGAAGACGGTATAGTGCCGGAAGCAATGGAACACGATTTAAAGGGTAAATATATTCCGGTTAGATTAAAAGCCGACGGAGAGCTTACCGGTAATTTGATTTCTGCAAACGAGCTTGAGCTGATACATAAAAAGACAGATTCTCTTATTAAAAAAATGGGTGAGGAGCTTCACAGCGGTCACATATCTCAATCGCCTGTTGAGGACAGCAGACATAAAAATACCTGCGAATATTGTGATTATTCCGATATATGCGCTGTAAAAAAATCAATTGAGCCTAATACATTTGAAGATATTTCCGATAGTGAGATAAAGAATTTACTGCAAAAGGAGTTTGATGAAAATGCCGAAATGGACTAAAGCGCAAAACGATGCAGTGAATACAAAAAACAGGAATATTTTGGTCAGCGCCGCTGCCGGTTCGGGCAAGACCGCCGTGCTTGTCGGCAGAGTTATCAGAATGATAACCGACCCCGTTTCTCCTGTCGATGTCGATAAACTTCTTATCGTTACATTCACAAATGCCGCCGCTGCCGAAATGCGTTCCCGTATATCTCTTTCGCTTAAAGAAATATTAAAGAATAATCCAAATGATTCAAATGCACGCCGTCAGCTTTCACTTCTCGGCAATGCAAAAATATGCACTATTGATTCCTTTTGTATCAGTCTTGTAAGGGAAAATTTTTTTGATCTCGGTATAAGCAACGATTTTAGAAATATGGATGAAAGCGAAATTTCTTTGCTGAAAGATGCGATTATCAATGATGTGATTGATGAGTATTTTGAAGCGGACGACCCTGATTTTATAGAC
>JAJQGZ010000026.1 GCA_021200075.1 Clostridiales bacterium
TTATTAATTAAATTTTTACTATTATACAACTTTTGCACGAAAAAATAAATACCCAGTATTCATTAACTAATATTTTTTTACTTCATAATATGTAAAAAGACTGTTTGCAAAGCAAAGCTTCGTTTTTTCGTGAAGCCATAAACCATGTTAATTTCACCAAAGGGTGTGAATTTGTATGAAGAATAAAAAATTTTTCATTCCATATAAGGAAGATAAAAGAATGGCGTATGCCGCCGAATATCTCTACTCAAACGGTATGAGGGAAAGCTGTGTTGCAGACGACGCCGACTTTGTTCTCCTGCCGATACCGACAAAAAAGTATATGCTTGATGGGCTTGAAGATAAAACCGTATTTTATGCAACCGGCAATTACAAAGGATATGATTATAACAAGGACGAGGATTTTTTGCTTAAAAACGCTTTTCTTACGACGGAGGGCGCAATAGCTCTTTACAAAGAAAATAGCGATATTGCACTTTACAATGCTGACATTTTGATTTCCGGTTACGGAAGAATCGGCAAGTCACTGCACAAAGCCTTAAACGCTTTCGGTGCAAATGTAACCGTTTGCTCAAGAAGTGAAAAAAGCAGAACCCTTGCAGAACATAACAGCGCAAAAAGCATTGATTTTGCCGAAATATCAAGCGGCGCAAATTACGATGCTGTATTCAATACTGTGCCGAAAGTCGTATTTTCCGAAAAAGAGACAAAGGCACTCACAAGCAAAACTTTATTTATTGAGCTTGCATCATTCCCCGGAGGGATAGATACGCACTGTGCAAGGGATTACTCGGTAAATCTTATCGACGGCAAGGGACTGGCCGGGAGATATTCGCCACAAACGGCTGGATATCTGATAGGAGAAACGGTACTTAAAATGAGCGAGGAGGTAATGGTTTGAATATCGGATACTGCCTGACAGGTTCATTTTGCACCTTTGAAAAATCAATAGCGGCACTTGAAAGGCTTGTTAAAAACGGACACAGCGTTACGCCAATAATGAGCGAAAACGCTTATTCGCTGAACACAAGATTCGGCAACGCCGTGGATATACAAAGCAGACTTATTGAAATCACAGGAAACAGCATTATCCACACCATTGAACAAGCGGAGCCGATAGAGCCGAAAAAGATATTTGATGTTTTGGCAATCGTCCCCTACACCGGGAACACGCTTGCAAAGCTTGCAACAGGAGTTATGGACACAAGCGTTACAATGGCGGTTAAAAGCCACCTGCGAAACGGCAGATGCGTTGTAATAGGAATATCCACAAACGACGCTCTCGGCGCTACGGCAAAAAATATAAGTATGCTTCTTAACTACAAAAATTATTACTTTGTTCCGTTCAGTATGGACAACTGCACGGCAAAGCCGAAATTTATGGTATGCAATTTTGAACTTGTTGAGGATACGATAAATGCGGCGGTTAAGGGTATTGAAATTGATAAGAAAATTTATTAATTTGCCGATTTGCCGCAAAAAACAAATAAATCAAACAAATTGATATTTATTTTATAACTTTTCTTATTGACATTTTTACTTTAATTATATATATTTAATCTATACGGCTAAAGGATTTTTTAACCGTAAATCGGGTTAAAACGAGGATATATATATTGGAAAAGATAATAGACCTTAAAAATATCACCGTGAAGTACGGCGATAATGTTGTGCTTGACAATCTTAATCTTTATATAAACAAAAAAAAGAGTTCATAACGCTGCTCGGCCCGTCCGGCTGCGGAAAGACCACCACCCTGAGATACATTGCCGGTTTTATCAAACCGGACGAGGGTGATGTTATTTTCGAGGGTAAAAGGATAAACGATGTTCCGCCGCACAAAAAGAAAGGTGAACACCATTTTTCAGCGTTATGCGCTCTTTTCTCATTTGAATGTATATGAAAATATCGCTTTCGGCCCCAAGCTTCAAAAAATGCCGAAAAACGAAATACGCAAAACAGTTGCGAATATGCTTGAGCTTGTTAATCTTAAAGGCTTTGAAAAGCGTGCGATAGACTCCCTTTTCCGGCGGACAGCAACAAAGAGTTGCAATCGCCCGTGCGCTTGCCAACAACCCTCATGTGCTGTTGCTTGACGAACCGCTCGGAGCGTTGGATTTAAAGTTGAGAAAGGATATGCAAAGCGAGCTTAAAGCAATACAAAAGCGGCTCGGAATAACCTTTATTTATGTAACGCACGACCAGGAGGAAGCCTTCTCGATGTCTGACACCGTTGTGGTTATGGACAAGGGTAAAATTCAGCAGATAGGCACGCCCGAGGATATATATAACGAACCCGTCAACGCATTTGTGGCGGATTTTATCGGGGAATCGAATATAGTTGACGCAACTATGATAAGGGATTACAGAGTATCGTTCGGCGGTGTGGAATTTGAATGTCTCGATTCCGGATTCGGCGAGAACACATTTGTTGAGGTTGTTGTAAGACCCGAGGATATAAAAATAGTTAAAAAAGGCAGTAAGGCCTCCCTGCCCGGAAGAATAACGGATGTTACATTTAAAGGCGTAATTTTGAAATACTGGTTGATGTTGCGGGATTCATCTGGATGATACAAACCACCGAACGCCACGAAATCGGCGAGGAAATAGGAATGTATATCGAGCCTGACGCAATCCATGTTATGAACAAGAGCGAATACAGCGGCGAATTCGGCGATTACTCATACTTTTCCGATGAGATGGATCATATCTCAGACGCATCCTACAACTGGGAGGAAGAAAATGAAGAGTAAATTTTCCTCAAAGCTTCTTGACAAGCCGTATCTTGTATGGTCAGTCCTTTTCATACTCGCTCCCCTTGCAATGGTGGTTTACTATGCTTTTACGGACAAAAGCGGTGCATTTTCACTTGACAGCATAGAGCAGCTTTCCTCATATATACCGACGATACTGCTTTCAATTTTATACGGAATAGCGGCTACAGCAATATGCCTTGTGATAGGTTATCCGTTTGCATATATCTTTTCAAAAACAAATGTACGCCAACAGCAGATGATGGTTTTGCTCGTTATGCTGCCGATGTGGATGAATTTTTTAATCAGAACCTACAGCTGGATGACAATACTCGGAGACACCGGAATTATAAATACGATACTCGAATTTTTCGGTATAGAACCGCTGAAGCTGATAAATACTCCCGGTGTGGTAATACTCGGCATGGTATATAATTTTTTGCCATATATGATACTGTCGATTTATTCGGTTTTGTCAAAGCTCAATAATTCCATGATAGAAGCGGCGCAGGATCTCGGCTCCGACAGGTTCAGAGTTATTAAAAATGTAACAGTTCATATTTCAAA
>JAJQGZ010000189.1 GCA_021200075.1 Clostridiales bacterium
GAAATGATAAAAAGTTGTAAACCATGTCCCTATTGACATACTATCCGTCCCCTACAAAATCGGTGTTTCATTAAACAATCGCAACGCAAAATGTCATCTAAATATTTACAATCACTTTTGAATTGTATAAATTTATTTCCATAATATAAATATTTTTGGGCATATCAAAAAATCCGCCCACTGAATAAAAACAGTTTTTACCGATAAAAACTTTTTACGATTAGTACAATTAAATTATATTTTACACTATTTTAGGTTGAATGTATAGTAAAAATTTGATATTATATTAACATATTAAGGCAAAATTCGATTAAATAAATATACAGGAGATTAAAAATTATGGAAATTTTAAAGCTTGCGCCGGTGTTCAAGGACTACATCTGGGGCGGAGAAAGGCTGAAAAATGATTTCGGCTTCAAAAGCGATTACGACAAAATTGCAGAGGGCTGGATGCTCGCCTGCCACAAGGACGGGAAAAATATTATCGAAAACGGCGAATACGCAGGTCTTACGCTTGACAAAGCATTGGAGCTTGCAGGCAGTGAAAAACTTGCAGGTACACGCTCTCTTGACTTTCCGTACTTCCCTGTGCTTATCAAGCTGATTGACGCAAAGGACAATCTATCAATCCAGGTACACCCCGATAATGACTATGCCCAAAGGGTTGAGGGCGAATACGGCAAGACGGAAATTTGGTATGTTCTCGACGCAATCGACGATGCACAGCTCATCTACGGATTTAAAAAGAAAATCAGCAGCGAGAAATTTAAAACAGCGATTGAAAACAACACCCTCACAGATGTTCTCAACACTGTAAAGGTCAAGAAAGGCGATTTGTTCTTTATAGAAGCCGGAACGGTTCACGCAATCGGAAAAGGTACTCTGATTGCGGAAATTCAGCAAAATTCAAATTCCACATACAGAGTTTACGACTACAGCAGAGTCGGCGCCGACGGCAAGCCGAGAGAGCTTCATATCAAAAAAGCCGTGGATGTATCGGTAACCGAACCGCCGAAATACGACACCAAGCCTATGGGCGAAAGCGTTGACAAAAGGGATTACATATCAACCCTGCTGACGAAGTGCGACCTTTTCACCGTTAATCATTATGATGTTAAAAAATCCGTTGAGCTTTTCACCGACGAAAAGAGCTTTAACCATATACTCGTCACGGACGGTTGCGGAGAAATCGACGGTATGAAATTCAAAAAAGGCGACAGCTTTTTCGCCCCCGCTTCCTACGGAAAATACACAATCAACGGTAAATGCGAAATTATCGTAACAAATATTTAAATAATATGTTGATAAAGCAGCTATAACCGCACCGCTAATCAACAGTTGTAGATTCTTGTCTTTACTAAAGATTTTATAAATTAATATTATTCACTTTCAATAAGATTATAAAAGAGGCAAGGTCGTCGAACCCTTGCCTCTTTTTCGGTGCTTTAAGCCTTTTACTCAGGGGCGGTACCTATGTACAGCACCCTTCGCAAAATGCTTAATTCTAACCACTTTCTCAACATATATCTGCGTACAAAAGCTTAAATTAAATTCAAATGTATAAAATCGAACCAATGCGGCATACTACTAAGGATTTTAATTTTGGAAGTGAAAACGATGAAAATAATAAACAATATTGCGCTTTGCCTTACAATTATCGGCGGCATAAACTGGGGACTTATGGGGCTTTTTAAATTTGACCTCGTCGCCTGGATATGCTCCGGGCAGGATTCGGTTATCGCAAGGATAATATATTCGATTGTAGGACTTGCGGCAATATGGTGCATAAGCCTGCTGTTTAATAATAAAACAACGGCGGAGGATTAAAAAAATAAAATGTATTATAAAAATTACGGCTGCCTCACTCAAATCGTGAGACAGCCGTTTTTTTGCAGTGCTTATATTATTTGGTTGTGATTTTCTGAACCTTTGAACAAGATGAATAAACCTTTTTGTCGTCTACCGTTTTATATGTGCGGATGCGGACATAATAGGTTTTCTTTGACTTCAATCCCCTTGTTGTCTTTGAAGTCTTTTTAGCACCTTTTACGGTAACGGTCTTTTTGTTTTTTTGTGCATTTTTTGTTGATGGCATACTGGATTTCATATCCGGTTACACCCTGTAATCTTTCCCATACTAAAGTAAACTTCCCTGCTCCTTTGGTATAGTCAACAATAGAGGTTATGTTTATATTTGCATACCCATTGCTGCATTTTATCAGCACTTTTCTTAAAGAGGAGTTATCCCTTTTAATTTTTATTTTTTTCGCTCGGATTTTTTACCGTTATAATTTACGGTTTTCAATTTATCGCAGCAATAAAAGCCGAATCGTCTATTTTTGTTACACCACCGCCTATAGTCAAATTTGTCAAGCTGGAACAATCAAAGAAAGCATAAATTCCTATCTTCGTTACACTATCCGGAATAATTACATCGGTTAAATTCTGAGAATACAAAAAGGCGTAATTTTCTATAGAAATAACACCGCTCGGAATTGTATATGATGTCTGTTCACTGCCCTTAGGATAGCATATAATTTTGCTTTGGTCTTTGTTAAACAGCACTCCGTTTGATGCCGAATAATATTCATTATCGGGCGAAACTTCTATTGAGTTTAGCGAGACGCAGAAATAAAACACACAATCATCTATACTTGTTACTGTTTTCGGAATATATATACTTTCTAAATTATCCAAAGTACTAAAATCCCAATCCCCGATACTTGTTACACCCTCATTAATAACAATGCTTTTTACATATGTGTTATCTTCCTACGGAGCATATGATTCTTTCATATAATCATATCCGTACATATCACCCAACCGCTTATGGTGAGAACACCTGTTTCGGTATCAAGCGAACAAGTTACATTATCGCCGCAGGTGCCGGAGTAGGTTTCCGCAAAAGCGGTTAGGTCAAGACCGGCGGTAACAGACAAAAGCATTACTGCCGATAAAAGTAAGCTGATTATTTTCTTTATTAAAATTACCTCCCGAAAAAAATATTTAATTTTATTACAATTTTATTTTTAACGCAATATGTTACCGGGTGTTACCACAAAATTTTTTCGAGTAACACATAGAAACATACCGATTTAAAGCAGTTTTTAAAGTTTAGAATTTTGATTTGTTTGCTGTGGGAGAGATTTTTTACCGAACAATCAACCGCTCCGACCAATTACTCCTACAGTTGCAATTGCCCACCCCTCCTTACACAGGAGAGGCTTAGTCGGTTTGGGAATTGTAGGGTGGGCGGATAATATCCGCCCCTACTACCTTGTATTTACTAAAAGTTTATAAATGACTGGA
>JAJQGZ010000196.1 GCA_021200075.1 Clostridiales bacterium
CTCCACCCTCCACCCTCCAAACTCTTCCACCCTCCGCCCTCATCTCTCCACTCTGTATAAATTTTCCAAAACCTGCCAATCCTATCCCCGAAACGAAAGGCAGGTCTTATCATTACTATGAAATTCACCAAAATATTTTTTCCTCTTTTTTATGTCCCTCGCTCTTTTAATCGGCATAATTCAGCCCGTTATCGAAACCTCGGAGAACATCAGCGAAAAGGTGTTCCGTCTTCATATTCTCGCAAATCCCGACTCAACCTACGACCAAAATTTGAAGCTCGGCATCAGGGATTATATCCTTTCAAACACTTCATCGCTTTTCACCGCCGACACTCTTGAGGAAAATGTAAAAATTGCCGAAAATAATACGGATTATATCACATCTCTTGCAAAGGAATATCTCGTTTTTCAAGGCTCGGATTATCCCGTTTTCGTCACTGTATTAAAGGAATTTTTTGAAACGAGAGTGTGCGATGATTTCACTCTTCCGTCGGGTGTGTACAATTCGCTTAAAATTGTTATCGGCAGCGGGGAAGGGCATAATCGGTGGTGCATTATTTTCCCGAGCGTTTGCTTGTCCGCTTGCACCGAGTCGATGGATGATTATTTAACGGATGATGAAATGGAGCTTGTCAGCGACGGCTATACCCCCAAATTTAAAATTGTGGAAATATACGAAAAGTTTAAAAAATCCGTATCCCCGTAATTTTCGCCGCATTTTTCTTTCTTTGATTTTACACTTGCAAATATTTCATTTTTGCGTATAATAGTATCTGTATAAATATATTTTTGCATTATTGCAATTCTTTTCGGAGATTGATATGAAAAAAATTATTTTCCCTGTTTTTCTCAGCTGTGATTGTGTCGTGTTGCCTGTGTTCTGCACCGTTCACTACGTCGGCTAATACTTTTAATAACGCATACGCAATTAATCTTGACGAGCCTTACTCCGCCGCTCTCAGTGCTTCATCGTCTGATATGACTAAGCTCTGGACTGTTTTTAAATGCACTGCGTCGGGGTATTACGAAGTCGTCTGTACCTATGCCGAAGCTGCCGATAACACCGTTTATCTCGGTGTTTATGACGAGGATAAAGCCCTTATTGATTACAAGGTTAATACGGATTTAAGTATCTCTTTTTCCGCCGTTACCTATTTTGAATCGGGGTATAAATATTATTATTATCTTACTACCGACAGTGATTCCTATTCTTTTGATTTAGCCCTTTCAACCCATACTCATTCCTATTCCGTTTCACAGCGGATAAAGGCCGTTGCCGATGATGATGAGGGCGCTCGCACCGATGGGTATGAAAGGATGGTTTGTGAAGCCTGTAAGCAGTATTACGATACCGCCGTGTATTACGCTCCGTCTTCGGCAGTTTTGTCAAAGACCCTGTACACCGCCTCCGGCACGGAGAAAAGCCGTCCGTCACCGTTTATGACAGAGCAGGCAATATTATTTCGTCAAGCGAGTACATTGTCACATACGAGGATAATATTACAGCCGGTAAAGCGTTTGCCTTTATCACATTTAATTCCGATACTTATGACGGCGAGCTTACCGCTTCGTTTATTATTAAACCGCAAAAGCAGAGCCTTGTCTCTGTCACCGCAAAGAGCAAGGGATTTAAAGTAAAGTGGACTAAAAACACTTCCGTAACCGGGTACGAAATTCAGTACAGCACCTCCAAAAAATTCACTGCAAAAACAACTAAAACCGTAACTGTCGCCAAGAACACAACCACTTCAAAAACCGTTAAATCTTTAAAGGGTAGCAAAAAAATATTATGCCCGTGTCCGCTCCTACAAGACGATTGATTCCGTTAAATATTACGGTGCCTGGTCGGCTAAAACGAGCGTTAAAACCAAAAAGTAAATTTTGTAAGCAAATACAATTTGTATATTATTTTTCATAAATTTTAATCACGAAAGGCGGATTTAAAATGAAAA
The DNA here is from genome assembly GCA_021200075.1 of Clostridiales bacterium. Taxonomy (GTDB): domain Bacteria; phylum Bacillota; class Clostridia; order Oscillospirales; family Acutalibacteraceae; genus Eubacterium_R. The sequence continues at coordinate 1,953 of JAJQGZ010000196.1, forward strand.
AAGTTTTATGCGTATTTTTAGCTTTTATGATGTTATGCACCTCTTTTGCAGGTGTTGAGATTGTCTACGCTGCCGACAACACTTCTGCTTCATCGTCGGCGGAAAATGCTATTGAACTTCCCTGCGACAGTAAGTGGAAAAGCTGCTCCGGCTCGTCCTCAACCGTGTACTATAAAATCACTGTTGCCGATACCGGTAAGCTGAAGCTTAAAATAAAAACCTCATCGGAAATTGAAAGCCAAGCTTATCAACCAAACAGGCTCAACAACCTATTACACCGTTTATTCAGTCGCTTCCGATTCCGCAAAGAAAACGGTTAAAAATCAGGTTATCTCCGCAGGTGTCTATTATCTTGCCGTCGATTGCGCCGGCAGTTATAAGCTCAACGCCACATTCGGCGGTAACTGCTACGAAAACCCTCAGAAGCTTAAAACAGAAACCGAGGCAACCGGTAAAAAACCACTAACGAGGACGGCTGGTGGCATAAGATTAAAATTACAAAAAAATACCACTTACCGTTTTTCGGCAGCCGCATACGGCGATTTGACCGTGAAGATTTATAATTCCGATCTTTCCGAAACCGTCAAGACCGTCACCCTCACCGGCAGTAAAAAATCTCCTGTAAAGGAAAAGTCAAATATAACCCTCTCAAAGGGCAAGTATTATATCAAGGTCACATCAAACGCTAAATATAAGCTTTCCGTATGTAAGCTTACAAAGAAAAACTGCGACCATATTTATGTCCACGAAAATATTAAATCTGCATATACAACAAAGGGATATGTTAAGCATACCTGCACCCTTTGCGGCTACAGCTATAAAGACCAATATAAGGCGCTTAAAATTCTTTCTGCTCCCGCCGTTTCCGTCAGGGCAAAATCTTCTTCGATAACCGTTAAATGCACTCGTGTATACCGTGCCACAGGTTATCAGATCCAGTATTCAACCTCGTCCGATTTTTCGTCTTCCGCAAAAATCAAGACCAAAGATTTGACCGAAAAGATAACATCTCTTTCGGGCTCAACCAAATATTATGTCCGTGTCCGTGCATATAAAACGGTCGGTTCAAAAACCGTTTACTCCTCCTGGAGTGCCGTTCAAACCGCAAGGACAAAATAAAGCATTATAACAATAACACGACGAATTATTAATTTTCATTTAGGCGGATATCATCCGCCCGCCTCACTCAAACGGAGCGATAATAAAGCCGCTCCGTTTAGCCGTTTTTAGGCATATTTCCGCCTCAATTTTAATATTCGTCAGCCTATGGGAGAAATTTTTCTCCTTTTTATTTTATTTGGTATTGAAATTTTGTTTAATATGGTATTGAAATTTTG
>JAJQGZ010000131.1:0-4950 GCA_021200075.1 Clostridiales bacterium
TAACTAAAGAATTAACTTATATCTTCTGATAGCTATCATTATAGTGATTAATCATTTCAAAATCATCAACTAAAAGTGAACAAATTTTTAATATATTAAAATCAGACGAATACTGACGAATATATTTGACTATTGACACCGAAGTGTGGTACAATCTGTGGTATAAATCACCGACAAAGGGGGGCTTGAAATGACTGAAAATGAAAAATACTTTATAAGCTTGCTTTCTTCATTTTTAAACTCAGACAAAGCACCGACACCGAGCAGTGATATTAACTGGGATGAAATATACAGGCTGTCGCAAATACACAATGTAAGTGCAATAAGCGCAAACCAATAACCACCCTACCCGACAGTGTTAAGCCCGATAAAAAGATATATTCGGCATTCCTCCAGCAAATAGCCTACCAGCTCATAGACTTTGACAAAAAGGAAAAGACATATGAATTTTTAAAATCAATTTTATCCGCAAACGGTATTGATTATTTATTCGTCAAGGGTATTATACTGCATAATTTGTATCCTGTCAAGGAATTTCGTTCAAGCAGTGATATTGATGTCATAATAAGGGAAAAGATATTGAAAAATGCCGTAAAGTTTTTAACGAAAACTCTATGTCAGCATCCGCCGACTCTCTTAATTTTTTCGATGCAAAATACAATGATGTTCATATTGAAGTCCACGCAGACACCAACCGAGACAGCAACAGCAAATATTTTAAAAATATTTTCGACCTTGCCGAAAAAGACGAAAGCGACACAAATTGCTATCATTTAAGCGACGAGGTGCATCTGCTGTATATCCTGTGCCACATAATAAAGCATTTTAATATTTGCGGTGCGGGAATAAGAATGTTTATGGACATTGATGTGCTCATACGGCACCTTAACCTCGACATCAATTTTGATTATAACAAATTCTTTGACATTTGTAAAGAACTAAATATTGAAACATTTACAAAAGCTTCATTCGCATTATGCGCAGAGTGGTTTTCCACCCCAATAAATGCCGATATAAGCCTGAAAAACGATAAGAAAATTAAGGAATTATTTGAAAAAGAAATACTTTCCGGCGGAGTTTTCGGCTTTGAAAAAAGGAATCTTTCCGACTATTATTTGAATATAGGCATAGGAAAAAGCGGAAAAAATAATATTTTATCAAAGTTGCGTGCATTTTGGGCATTGTTATTTCCGTCAAAAGAATATCTCCTCGGCGGAAAATATTACGCCAAGCCTGCAATTTTCCTGCCGTTAGCTTGGTTTGAACGGCTTTTTAAAGCAGCATTTTTTACGAGGCAGGCACTCAACGCAGACTTTCAGCGGAATAATACATTCCGGTGAAGAATTGGCACAATATAAAGAACTGCTCAACGAACTTGAAATTTAGGATGGTGAGTATGGCAAGCAAATCAAAAAAACAGCACCGGCAAAATCAATAATATTAAATATATATTTTTCATAGCGGTATATTCCCTGTCGTGTCTGACGATTTCATCAAACAATCTCGGCGATTACAACGAATATTTTGCATACCAAGGCATGGTAAAACTGATAATAAAATTTGTAATAATTTTCGTTTGTAATTTAATTGCAGGGCTTATCAACGCTTCAAATGCGGATAGAATCGGTAATTATATCGGAATATTTTTGAATATAATTTTGGCTTTATATGCGTTTGACTACTATTTCAGCAACATAAGCGGAACGGATGTCTACTACAAAATGTGGTGGCTGAGTGCAATATTCATGACTCAGGCAGGATATTACATAGCCTTATCCGTTTCGCGAACAAATAATTTTAAATATCTTGCAAGGAAATTTTGGCTCAGTATGCTCCCGATATACATATTCACATTTTTGATAACATTCGCACGAACGCCGAACACCTATTATTCACTGAACCTTGAATTGGGTCAGGGACTTATCGCAACCTTTGACTATATGGTATCGAATTTCAGCGGTAACTCCTGGCCTTTGTTCACATTTGTGGGAAACGTTGCTTTCTTTATCCCGATACCGTTTATTATAAACGCACTGTTCAAAAGAATAAAATATGTATACATCATACCGCTGAGTGTTATTGTACCTTTTTTGGTTGAGGGGTATCAATATGTGTTCAAATGTGGGAGCGTTGATATTGACGATTTACTGTTTAATATGTCAGGCGTAGTACTCGGACTTATAGCTCTTGCATTGGAAAACGCTCTTCACAAAAACAGAAAAGGCTATTAAAAATAATACGCAAATTGCAATAGCAAGTTGCGTAAAGTTTAAAAATATACAAATCAATACATTTAAAAGGCTGCCTCATATTTAAGTGAGACAGCCTATTTGCGTTTAGGTATTGAAATTATTTCACAGTAACCTTTTTAACCGTAGACCACTTTGAGTAAATCTTCTTTCCGTCAACTGTTTTGTAGGTGCGAACACGAATATAATAGGTCTTATTGGATTTAAGATTCTTTACTGTCTTTGAAGTGGTTTTCTTGCTCTTAACGGTAACGGTTTTCTTATTCTTTGTAAACTTCTTGTTTGTTGCGTACTGAACTTGATAGCCTGTTACCTGAGTGGTGCGCTTTTTCCACTTAACTGTAAACGATTTTGAATTAGCCGTTATCTTTTTTACGGCTGTTTTCTTAGGTTTAACAGTAACCTTTTTAACCGTAGACCACTTTGAGTAAATCTTCTTTCCGTCAACTGTTTTGTAGGTGCGAACACGAATATAATAGGTCTTATTGGATTTAAGATTCTTTACTGTCTTTGAAGTGGTTTTCTTGCTCTTAACGGTAACGGTTTTCTTATTCTTTGTAAACTTCTTGTTTGTTGCGTACTGAACTTGATAGCCTGTTACCTGAGTGGTGCGCTTTTTCCACTTAACTGTAAACGATTTTGAATTAGCCGTTATCTTTTTTACGGCTGTTTTCTTAGGTTTAATGGTAAAATAGAGGGTTTCTGTTCCGCTGTAATTGCCTGTGAATGTTACGGTAACCTTGTACTTGCCAACCTTTTTCCGTCCGCTTTCGTATGTAACGGTGTAATTATCGGAAGAAATTACATTGCCGTTTACATCGGTTACGGTAACGGTAGGCTTTTTCTTTTTACCGTTGTAGACATATGTGGTTTTGGAAAGCTTTACGGTATCTATTGCAGGTACTGTAGTAGCAGTTGATTCAACCGCCGTCCATACAGCCGTAAATGTAATATCACCGCTTATAAGCACCGAAATTCCGCCGGGATATGTAACGGTTCCGTCCGTCCAACCCGAGAATGTTGCGGTAGAGGTTGAAGCAAGTGTTGGGAGAGTAACATAATAGCTGTATCCGCTTTCTATAACCTCGCCGTTATTAATAATAGAATAGTTATGAAGGGCTTTATCGCCTGCATTCGCAAAATTGATGATAAATGTTTTATCTGTTGCATTATAGATTGAAGTCGTATAGTTCTCATCATTACTATATTCGATAAGATAATAGGATTTAGCAGAATCTGTGCAATATGAAGCATATGCGCTGTAATAGTCATCGGTTACATCAATTTGGGAAACAAAGCTATCCATCATAGATGCGTAGCTATACGAATCATATGCATTTTCTTTTGTTGAATTGAAAAGTACACAAGCCTTTTCATCATCACTTACGCTTATAAAGGTTGATGTACTGTAACCGCACAAATAGATATTGGGATTAAAAAATATGATAAGCTCAGCTGCTATTGAAGATTCAACATCGGTTATTCCGAGAGAATCAAGCTGTGTTTGCTTGTCGGGATAAAGACCGGTAGGTGTAGCGGGATGTCCTTTGTAATAATAAACATACTCGTCACCGTAATAGTTCATAGCATATTCGGCGTAATCCTCAAAATTTGTCTCCAGATCAACTCTTGTTCCGAGTATCATCATAACTTTTTTGCCCTGTGAATAAGCCTCGGAGAACATATCATCATTGAATTTGTACATGGTTTTAAAGGCATTTACGGCATCATCACCCTTTTCTTGCAAAGCTGTGAGCATTGTGCTGATTGACTTAACCTTTATGCAGCCGTTATCAGATGTAGATTCTGCTTTAACCTCGGTTAAGAAATCAGCATCCGGGCAAGAAAGCGTGTCATTTATACGAGCAAGCCACCATTCAACATTATCCTCTTCCTTAGCTATTACATAAGGATATCTTTCAAGTATTTGACAAATATGGCCACACGAACCAATCTGCACCTGAAGTGATTCTTCATCAAACGCACCGTTTTCTGCGGTTTCCTGCTTCAATCTCGCCCACTCTTCTGCCATTTCATCATAAATTGCATAGGAGTCTTCCGAATTAAAGGTATCGTTAAAAATACTGTAAGAACCCGAACCGTCAGAAAGTAAATATACTTTATACTGATCTTCCGGTATATTATTTGCAGTCAAGAGAATTAGTATATTTTCACTGTAATTATCAACCGAATAAAAATTGAACTGAGACTGTGGTGATACCTCGTACAAGTCCTTTACAAAATCAGCCATAATATCTCTAAGCGTGAAGAAATAACTGCGTCCGTTATTAATCTGCTCAGTTGTGGCATACGGAAGTGCATATAAATTTTCCGTAAGATTATTCCAATCGTATGCATCGTTTCTTTCAAGATAAACAAAGCTCGGAACCGGATCGCCGTTGTCATTTACGCACCTATCCTGAATATCAAGTGTGAAGTAAATTACCGGGAACGAAGCATTTAATGCAGCAAGGTTATATTCCTCGGCAATTATTCTGAGTGAGTTTGAAGTCGTGCATACAACCGACTCTTCGCTGCTAAACTCAAGCGTGGTTGTAAACTTACCGTATGTGGGATAAGTAAGTGAATACTGAGTCACGCCGGATTCAAGAGTGTATGTCTCGCTTGCCTTCTGAGTGACATTGCCGTCATAAACCATTTGAGCAGTTGCAGTAAACGATGTTACTCCTTGTTCGATAAG
>JAJQGZ010000131.1:5050-15357 GCA_021200075.1 Clostridiales bacterium
AAAGGAAAAGCCGAATCATGTTGACACAGCTTTGCCTTTAAATATCAAAACAAATTAAATTACAAATCACACAAAATACACATTTTCTCATTCCGGCTCACTTTGCCTTTCCCTCTTCCTTCTTTGAAAATTATAACAAATATGTAAAAATTTGTCAATGAATAAATGGGATTGTTTTCAATTTAAAATTACCGCCGAATATAAAAGAAAATGAGCGGTGATTTTGTCTGTTATCTGATATTTATTTTTTCTTCAGCACATTGTTTTTGTTTACAAGGGTTTTAATTTGCTTGCCGTTATTTGTAATGTAAAGCACTCGTAACTTGCTTTTTTTGGAATAGAGTTTATTGTTTTTTATTCCCACAGTACCGAATTTTGTATTATTATTCGGTACACAAATTTTAATTCCGGCGTGAAGCCCGGTGACCTTGTTGCCGGTAAGCGATACCTTGCACTTTTTTAATATTCTTTACTTTACTGTCCAAGCCGATATAGATACCCGTTGATGTATAATCATCCTTCTTTCCGTTTAAAACGACCGTACAGTTTTTAACAGTGGCATTAAGGGTATCGTATATATTTATTCCCTCGTTTGCAGCGGTTACGGTACATTTTTCTATAGTAATATTTTCATAAAATGTGTTGCCGATACGGTTTGTACCGATACCTCTGGCATACTTTATTTTACAGCCTGTGATCATTATATTCTTGCAGGCGGTATCGTCCCACAGATAGCCCACGGGAGAATTGGAGCTTTGATAGGTATTATCAATTTGTATGGCTTCGTTTGAGGATTCGCCGACATAAACACTTTTGCTGACAGCCATATTGCAATTTTTGACAACTGCATTTTTTACCCCGGCAAATTCAATAAAATGACCGTTGTAATTGTTCTTAAAAGAGATTCTTTATAGTGATATTTTTTGCGTGCATAAAAAGGAATGTTGAATATCCGACATAGCAACCGGTACTTTTATAGGTTTTGCTTGTATCGGGACTTGATGTACCTACCCACATTCCGCCGTTTATTGTAACATTTTTAAGAGAAGAATACTTACCGGACGGAGTACCGACTCCGTTAAGACAATTGGCATTAATAAGAATCCCCTTACCGGGTGAAGTTTGTTTTATAGTGGCTGAGCTTGCATTTATTGTTGTATTGTTAAAAATCGGAATTGTCGCCGTAAGATTATATTCACCGGAGGTCAAAGTTAAATCAATAGGTGAAGAAGAATTATTAATCATAATACCACGCAAAACAGCAGTATCGTCTTCACCGCCGGGACTGACGGTTATATGAACTGTACCGTTTGAATCAGTATATTCCGATGTAATCACAGCCGCCTGAACCGTAAACGATATGCAAATTACCGAAACAAACAGCAAAACAGAAATTAAAAACTTTTTCATAAAAAACTACCTCAGCGATCACATTACTGTAAAATACGATTGAATTGTTGAATATCTTGAAGTTAAAAATAAAAAATAAATACGGGTGATGGTATGAGCGAGTGGGATATTTTTGAAAAATCCGCCGAAATCGGCGCCGACATAATAAAATACGGCAGAGAAATAAGCAAAGCCGAGGACACGGTAAAAAGAATTAACCGAGCATATAAAAACGATTGCACCGTTTTTGCCCTGCCGTCTTTGATTGTTGCACAATGCGGTAAAAAACAATAATAAAAAGAATTGATGCTTCGCAGACCGACCTTGCCGAGCTGACGAAGCTCAATTCCCTGTCAAGAGAACTATGCAAAAACCACAGCAGAAAATGTGCCGACGAAAAGGCGTATTCAAAGCAGATTCAAATATTATCTTTTTCGGTGCGGCGGCGTCATTTTTAATATTCTTCGGCGGAAATTTAACCGACGCATTTTTCGCAGGGATTACGGGGCTGATAATAGCTTTCCCCTGGTACGGAAAAATATCGTTTCCGCTTTTTTCGATAAATCTCATTGATGCTTTCGTTACTTCTATCGCTTCGTTTTTACCGAGCGTTCTTTCAATAAATATACAAAACGACAAAATCATAATCGGTGCAATAATGATACTCGTTCCCGGCTTGACGGTGGTAAACGCTATCAGGGATATGATGAGCCTTGATTTGCTCGCCGGACTGATTGAGCTTATTACTGCTGTGATGTCGGTGCTTGCAATTGCACTCGGCGTTGCCGGAGGACTGCTCATTTTTAGTGAATTATGATTAAAAAAATCCTGTGTTGTATTGCAGGCACGCTTTGCTTTACCGTGACAATGAACGCACCGAGACGAACTCTGCTTTATATCACAATCGGAGCAGGGCTGACATCGGCAATTGAAAGATTTTTAAACGGATATTACGGCGATTTAACCGCCTGCTTTGCGGCGATGCTGTGCCTTGTATTTACTGCGAGCTGACGGCGAGAATACTTGAAATACCTGTTACGGTTATACTTATGCCGTCAACCATTCCGTTGCTTCCGGGAAGCACGATATACTACACAATGCTTTACGCTGTGAAATCAGATACCGACAAAATGCTTGAATACGTAAAAGCAACAATTTCCGCAGGGCTTGGGATTGCTCTCGGCGCAACGGTAAGCACGATAATTATAAGGCTTGCCGTTTCTCTTGCAAAGAAATGCCGTAAATAATTTAAAGCGGCGAGGCGATTATTTAGCCTTTCTCCAAGTACTCGGATTAATGAGCAGCAAAACAGGAAAAAGCTCGAGCCTGCCTGCAAGCATATCAAAAATAAGAACAAACTTTGAAAATACGGAAAAATCCGCATAATTGCCTGTAGGGCCGGTGACCGAGAGAGCCGGGCCGATATTATTAAGACAGGAAACGACGCTTGTAAAAGTTGTCGTTGTATCAAAATTATCAACAGAAATCAAAAGGGTTGAAACAACAAGCAAAATGACATAAACATTGAGATAGGATTTTATCTCCTTGACAATACGGGGTTCGACTGTCTTGCCGTTCATACGAACACGAACTATGGCATTTGGTCTTACAAGCTGTTTAAAGTCCGCAATCATCTGCTTTACGAGAAACTCAATCCTGACAATTTTAAATCCGCCGCCGGTTGAACCTGCCGAAGCGCCGAAGCACATAAGAATAAGCAGGATAACTTTTGAAAAAGTGGGCCATTTATCAAAATCAGCGGTGCAAAAGCCCGTTGTACTCATAACTGCATTGACATTGAAAAATGCGTCACGAACGGCGGTTGACAGGCTTGAATACATACTGTAAATATTGAGAGTTATCAAAAGAACTCCGGCTAAATTTGAAATCATATAGCCTCTAAGTTCCTCGTCCCTGAGGACATTTGAGGGTTTGCCGATAAGAAGATAATAGTACAAATTAAAATTAACACCGTAAAGGAACATAAATACTATTATTACCCACTCGGTAAACGGGCTGTTATAACCCTTTATAGAATCGTTGAGTACGGAAAATCCGCCTGTACCCGCATTTGAAAGTGCGTTTACAACACAGTCGAAAAGTCTGATATTTTCGCCCGTTATCCTTGTGCCGACGAAAAGAACAAGAATTTCAAGCAATGTCATTGCAAGATATATGATATAAAGTATTCTTGCGCTGCTACCGATTTTTGAAACAACCTTGCCTAGTGTCGGCCCGGGAGCCTCCGCACGCATTATGAACATCGAGTTGCCCTTTGCCCTTGGGACAACGGCAATCATAAATGTGAGTATGCCCATACCGCCTATCCAGTGGGTAAAGCTACGCCAAAACAAAATAGATTTGGGAAGAGACTCTATCTCGCTCAAAATTGAAGAGCCTGTGGTTGTAAAGCCCGAAATGGTTTCAAAGAAAGCGTCGATATAGTTTGGTATCGCACCGCTTATAACAAACGGCAAAGCGCCGAAAACCGACATAAGTATCCACGCAAGACCGCAGATAACAAAGCCCTCTTTGGAGTATATATCCGTATTCTTAGGCTTTTTCACCGTCAGGGCATTTCCGACTGCAAGAAGCAGTAAAATAGGTATGACAAAAGAAAGCGGATTTGCCTCATAGAAGCCGTTTAAAATATAATAGGCATTTACAAGAAGCGGTAAGCACAAAAGCAATGCCAGTATAATAAAAATTCTACCCAAAAAATAAGAAACAGCCCTGTAATTCATATAAACCTCTACTGAAGAATATCGTTAAGATTTTTAATTCTTTTATTCTTGGAAACAACTATTACGGTATCGCCGTTTTGCACAGCGTCGTTACCGCCGGGGAAGATAATTTTATTCTTCCTGTTTATAGCGGCGATAAGCACATTTTTCTTAATTTTAATTTGCGAAAGCGGAACATTGAGAAATGTTACATAATCCCCTGCCAAAAATTCAGCAGCTTCTACCTGACCGTCAACAAGCTTATAAAGAGTTTTCATATAAAACGAGCTTATATTTTCCCTTGCACGGACATATTGAGTTATTGCCGATACGGAAATATCGTTTGTGTTGACTATCGTATCAAGCCCGACATCATCGAGCAGTTTATTAAGCTTTGAATTATTAATCTTGGTTACGGTCTTGGCTACTCCCATCTTTTCCGCATAGAAAGAAACGAGGAAATTCGTTTCATCGATATCCGTAAGGGTTACGACCGCGTCCATATCGGTCAAGCCCTCGCTGACGAGGAAATCGTGGTCGTTTGCGTCGCCGTTAATAACCATAGCGTTAGGTACCATATCGAAAAGGGAATTGCATTTGTCTCGATTTTTTTCCACAATAACGACATTTTTACCGAGATTGACAAGCATATGAGTAAGATATACGGCAATCCTAGACGAGCCGACTATCATAATATTTTTCATAAAATGCTTTTTGGAATTAATGATTTTCCTGCCGATATTTGCAAGCTCTTTCCTCTTGCCGGTGATATGAATCCTGTCCCTTTCACGCAAAACGAAATCGCCGTTGGGGATATAAACATCGTCCCCTCTTTCAACTGCGCAAATAAGCATATCGGAATTTTTGCCTATTGATATACTGCTTATGCTTTTATTGCAAAGCTCGGATCTTTCGGTAATCTTATATTCCGCCATATTTAAATGACCGTTTGCAAAGGTCTCAATATTAATAGCATCGGGGAACTGTAAAATTCTGCTGATTTCGAGTGCGGCGGAGAGGTCGGGGTTAACCATATAAGATATGCCAAGCTCATTGCGCATAAATTCAAACTGCGTGCTGTATTCGGGATTTCTGACTCTGGCGATAGTATTCTTTGCGCCGAGCTTTTTGGCAATAAGGCAAATGAGTATATTGTTCTCGTCAGAATGGGTTGTTGAAATAACAAGGTCGCAGTGATCGCCCATTGCTTCTTTCATAATATCAATATGAGTACCGCTGCCGCAAACACCCTGAATATTATATTTTTCAACAAGGCTGTTTACCTTTTGCGAGCTAACATCCACAACGGTAATATTATTTTTCTCATTGCTGAGGCTTTGGGCAAGATCCCTGCCGAGCTTACCCGCGCCGATAATTGTAATATCCATATACTACTCCGATACTTGCCCAGCAAACGGATTAATTGAATAAATAATACTTTGCCGAGCTTGGGTATTTAATTTGTAAACTAAAATAATTATACTTATTTTTTTACAATTGTTCAATATATTTTTTATAAAAAAGTGGTTTTTAAACGGATTTTACAAAATTTTTAACACAAAAATTAAAAACTCCCTCCCCGAAAACGAGGAGAGAGCTTTGTCTGCTTTTTAGTTACGAATACAAGGAAAGATTATTTAACCTGTTTTACAGATTATTTCTTAACCTTAACGCTCTTTGTTGCCGTGTACTTACTGTAAACGGTTTTGCCGTTTGTTGTCTTGTAAGCACGAACTCTTACATAATGCTTCTTGCCTCCGGTAAGGCCTTTAATAGTCTTGTTTACTTTCTTGCTTGTAACCTTAACGGTAGTGGTAGTCTTCTTTGTGAACTTCTTGGAAGTTGAATACTGAATCTGATAACCGGTTACAGAGGACTTCTTAGCTACTTTAACGGTAAGAGTATTCTTCTTGGTAGACTTGAGAGACTTAATCTTGAAAGTCTTTTTCTTTATAGTCTTCTTAGTGGTGTTTCCGCATACCGGGCAAACGCTTGTTGTCGATCCCTTTGCAAAGAGAGTAGTGGCAACCTTAGTTACGGTATAAGGATGATTGCCTGCATTGCAATTGGCTCTGTCATAAGATGTGAAGCCTTTGTTTACTGCATACTGCTCAGCATAAGAGCCTGTAGGAGCAACTACAAAGAAGCCGTCGGTCTTGCCGGTTGTGGTATCGGTAGAATCTACGGTTGCTTCGTTAAGAACAACAGCGTAACCGAAAGCCTGTGTACCTACTGTGGTGTCGGAACCGAGGAATTCAACCGAAGCAATTCCGGTGTCGTAGAAAGCGTATGAGCCAACGCTCTCAACAGAAGCAGGGATTGTGATTCTGCCGGTGAGTGCGTGACAACCATTGAAAGCATCTTCGCCGATTGTTTTAAGAGTTGACGGAAGATTTACGCTTGCAAGGGCATAGAAATCTCCCATACTGTAACTGTTGATTGTTTCAACGCCCTCGGGGATAGAAACAGATGTGATTCTCTTTGCAAGAACGGTAGGTGTACCGCTGAGATTTATGCTCTTTACTGCATATCCGCCGAGAGTTGACGGGATTGTAAGAGCAGTTTCTGTTCCGTCATAGTCGGAGATGTTTGCACAGATACCTACGGTGTAATCATAGGTACGAGCATAATCAAGAGTTTCAACCTTAGTAACTTCTTCATATGTACCGGTCTCTGAATTGTAAACATCATCTGTATACTCATAGCCGCTGTAAGTAAGCTCTGCTGAATAAGTGCTGAGAGCGTATACATAATCGGACTGAGATACAAGCAGGGTTGCGTTTGTGTTAGCAGAAGCTGTAACAGCTATCTGATAAACCTCGCCCTTTGTGAGCTGAACCATAGTCTGAGCAGGCTTGTAAGCAGTTGTTAACTTGCGAACACCGTTTTCTACATAATAGAGAGTAGGATTTGAGCTTGATGCAGATTTTACATCGTCATCTCTTACTGTAGCATCATCCTCGTCGGTTGTATAAACAACAAAACTGTCTCTTGCGTTTGTATCACTTGTGCTGTCCTACTCTGCAACCGAAAGAATTACGCTGTAATATCCGGTTGTGGGGGCAGTATATTTGTAATAAACAGTGGTTGTTGTATTATTTGTATAAGCGGTTACAACATTATCCGTATAATCGGTAATAGTATCGTCGGCAAATACAACCGAAGCGCCTACCGTGAGGGCAGAAAGAGCCATCAGCGCTGCGAGAAAAACCGACAGTGATTTTTTTAGCAATAGTTTTCATAATCAATCAGTCTCCTCCTTATTTAACCTTAACGCTCTTTGTAGCGGTGTATTTACTGTAAACCGTTTTGCCGTTTGAAGTGCTGTAAGCACGAACTCTTACATAATACTTCTTACTGCTTGTAAGACCGGTAATCTTCTTATTGACTTTGGTGCCGGTAACCTTAACGATCTTGGTAGTCTTTTTAGTAAACTTCTTGGAAGTTGAATACTGAACCTGATAGCCGGTTACGCCGGACTTCTTAGCTACCTTTACGGTCAAAGTGCCTTTTTTAGAAGACTTAACGGACTTAATCTTAAAGGTCTTTTTCTTTATTGTCTTCTTTGTGGTTTTTCCGCAAAGAGGGCAAACGCCGGTCTTTGATCCCTTTGAGAAGAAAGTAGCGGCAACGGTTGTGTAGTTGTACGGATGCGGGCATCCGAAGGTCATATCATAATATGAAATACCATACTGTGCGGCATACTTCTGTACAACATCGTTTGACACACTGCCGATAGCAAAGCTGTCAACAGCTGTTGCAACCGTGTCGTAAGGAGATACGGTGTTTGTGTCAAGATTGCTTACAAAACCAACCGCATATGCGCCGATTGATGTAACCGTTGACGGAATAACAAGGCCTGCAAGTGCGATGTTGTAGAAAGCATCGGATCCGATTGTCTTGAGACCGGAACTGAGCGTTACGCTCGAAAGAGCCGAGCAGTTATAAAACGCAGAAGAATCGATAGTCTTAACGGTAGCCGGAACGGTTATAGAGGTAAGAGCCGAATCACCTGAGAAAGCAGATGACAGAATAGACTCAAGACCCGAATTAAGGGTTACCGAAGCAAGGCTTAAAAGATTGCTAAATCTTCCGATAGACTTGATTCCCGAAGAAAGAGTGAGCGAGGTTATAGCCTTATTTGTTGTTCCGGTAAGAGAGGTAACGGCAATACCGTTGATAGTCTCGGGAACAGTAACGGTTGTAGCTGAACCTACATAGCTTGTGCTTATTCCGAAATCTTTATAAATGGTTCTCGTTACATAACCGTCTTCATTATAAGTTGTCGGAACTGTAACTTTAACCGATTCGGTACTGTAGTTAAGGCTGTACGTCCAGTCAACAGCAGTAATGCTGAATGATGCCTGAGTTGCGAACTTAACATCAACGCCGGTAAGTGTACCGTCGGTATAAGTCCTTGAATAATCGGCATATGCTTGAGCACTGATATAATAAGTCTTGCCTGCCTGAAGCTCAACAGTTGTGTAACCGGAGATGTACTGCCTTGTGGCTTGGTCGGCAACAACCATATTATCTTCTGCATCATATGAGTAAGATGTTGTATAACTGTTCCACGAGTCAACACTGGTGAGATATTCATCCTGATTAGCGTCTTCGTAAACAGTTACAGAAGCATCGTCGCAACGATAAGCACCGTCGGTATATGTAGTGCTGTAAGCAGTTGTGCCGGTTGTACTGTCATATGATCCGTACGTTGCGGTTGAATTAAGCGCAATAGCGTATGTGCCTGTTGTTGCAGGAGTAAACGAGTAGTACGACACATTTTTAACAGTGTTATAAGTAGTGCCGTCGTCATTAGTTTCCGTAACAACAGTGAGGTTTGGCGCAAAAGCCTGGGCTGTTGCGTCAGTAGCTGTGTAAGTGGGGGTGGCAGCGAAAGCCGGAATACCCACAAACAAACTTGTTACTGCCATAACAGCAGCCAGAGCAAATGAGGCGGATTTTTTGCAAAATTCATTTGCAATTCCTCCTTGTTTTTGCCTTATGGCGTGTTATTAATTCGAAAAAAGGGCTACATCAAAAAGCAGAAAATTTTGCCCCCAATCTAAATCGATTTTATTATATCTCAATTCAAGATAACAGTCAATGGCTTTGTTAATATTTTTACCAAATCTTAACTATTTGGAATTATTATACTTATAATGTTTAGAAAACAAAAATACCTCCCCCCTTGCACAGGGAAGGCATAATTGGTTTTAATTTTATATCATTTTGCATAGGAGCCGACAAGCATCATATAATCGCCTATCTGAACTCCGAATTCCGGCGCACCCTCCATAATAAGCTGGCTGTCGGCAGTCATTTGGAACATATCGCCGGTGCCAAGCAAAATTTTAAGCGCAGAGGTGGCGCAGTCGAATTTCATACAGAAAAACGGCTTTGAACGCTTGTACTCTCCCCTGCCGGCTCTTGATTTACCGGCTTTGATACGCATATATGCAGTACATTCCGGATGACCCTCAACCATCCACTGATAGCAACGGTCAGGACTTTTAAGAGTCCATTCGTGAATTTGCGGATGGCCCATTTTGTTAAGCTGTGAAATGCCCGATGAAAGCAGGTAAAAATACAGCTTGCACAAAAGAAGCGAGGTTTTCTCGTCATTCTCCGGCGGTTCGGTAATATTAAGCAGAGACGACATTTTTAAAAGCACCTGCATAAATTTTAAAAATTTTGAAAATGATTTAATTTTCATTTTAGGAAGCGAAATCATTTTACCCTTAAAAAATTCATTCATTTTTTCAAGAGAAGAAAACTCAAGCTCCACATCTATCTTCTTTTGCCCGAAATATTCGCCGAGCTTAACATTCCACTCGCCATTTTCAACGATGAAATGCGTGGCTTCCTTTTCCTCCGCATTCTTCATTGCGGAAACCTGATATACAGCGTTGACGCCCTCAAACTTCTTTTTAAGCTCGGGGATGTCGGTTGCAATCGCCTTCATCAGCGGAAGAACCGCCGACATAAACACCTTGTTGGTGTAGCGGGTTGTATCACTTGCCATAAAGTACACTCCTTTCAGTCGATAATGTCAATGAAAAAGAATAATTAAAATTCATCATCCCAAGTATCATCGGCTTCAAAATCAGCGGGCATAACCTCTTGAATAGCCTCGCTGATACCGTTGGCGTCAATCTTAGCCATTGCAAGGAGCTCCTCTTGAAGACCGATAGT
>JAJQGZ010000195.1:0-7638 GCA_021200075.1 Clostridiales bacterium
TCAATCGCTATGGATTTTTTAGATGTTCAACTTCATTTTACAATCGGCCATTATATTTTCCTGTAATATATCATCTAAATACAGATTTTCGCTGTAATAAATTGGATTAGAATAAGAAGATGTAAATGATATAGAAAGCCAACCATCAATTGTTCCAAGATAATTAGTTTTTGTTAAGTTTGAACAACCATAAAACGCATAGTCACCAATACTTGCTATTCTATCTGCAATTATTACAGTTTTGACATAAGTATTATATTTATACCAAGGAATAGATGTTTTAGAACTGTAATTAGTCATATCACCTGAACCACTAATAGTGAGAATACCTGTATCTGTGTTGAACAACCAAGTTACATTATCACCGCAGGTGCCGGAATAGGTTGAGGCAAAGGCGGTGAGGTCAAGAGACGATGTAACGGACAAAAGCATTACAAATGATAATAATACAGACAAAACTCTTTTCATATTTATTACTCCTATTACTCCCAAAAACAAAATAAAAAAACGAAACCGTATGAGAAGTACGATTTCGCTGATAGATGATATAATACTCCCCATCGACCTGGTAATAGTATAGCATGGGTGGAGTTATCGGTTGTGAGAGCGAGGTTTTTTACCGAACAATCAACCACTCCGACCAATTGTCGCAATTGCCCACCTCTACTTACACAGGAGAGGCAAAGAGGTAAAATTTTATTGCGGGCGGATGATATCCGCCCCTACGTGAAATTGTATAATAGCGTCATTAGTGTTATTTATTTTAAGACTAATATTTTAAGACTAATATTTATTATGCACTTTTTCGGCGAAGCAGAGGAAATCTTTAAATTTAATTACCTTGCCGTCGTCGAGAACTGCTTTGCCTGACATTCTGCCGAATACCTGGTGCTGGTTGGTTACTATAAAACCGAGCGCACTTGTGTAATCACTTCTATCTAAAATAGGAACAAAATCACTTTCAAATCGACCGTCTGACGAGGTGAAAGTCCACGGGTCGGTATAATTATCACTGATATTAAATGTGACATCATCAATTTTATGCGCTTTGCCGTCGTAAAAAATAACATTTTCACTCGCCGCGGAGGTATCGCCGAAACCGTATCCTAAATTAAAGCCGAAGCGGTGATTATCTAAATTTCCGGAACCCGAACACCAATACCAAACATTGTCATAAGTCCAAACTCCCCTGCCCCAGTCAAGACCACCAAAATCGGATTGAGGCGAAAGGCGGTAAATCTTGCCGTCATATTCGACCTTACCGCTTGCAGGCATACAATTGATTTTTTGGTTATAGTAAAAAGCCTTTTTATCCTCAGCCCAAGGGGTTGCGATAACCATAGTATTCTGCGGTTTATTGAGCAGAGTAATATTAGCTTTAAGCCCTCCGCCTTTATCAAATGACGGAAAATCACAGCGGATTATGCGTTTATCACCTTTTACAAGGTATTCCATTGCCAGCTTTTTATTTTTGATTTTTACATCTCCGCTTTGTGTACTTGCGGGCATATTCAGTTTGCCGAGCGGAAACGGTAGAAGAACAGAATCCGTCTTTTGCAACGAAGCGGAAAAATCAAGAAAACTAACGCTGTCAAGTTCAAGATAGCCAAGGTCGGAAATTGTAAAGCACACCGCTATATCGTTCCTGTTTGATATAACACTGTAGTAATCCCATTCTTTAATCCTTGTTTTTCTCTTTTTAATATCATTTCTGTTATAAACCTGAACAAGACTTCTGCTCCAGCCGGGTTCGGCAAGTGAGCCATCAGGATTAAGTAAATTCTTATTTTCCGTAACTTCGTTATTCCTCATAGTATGACCTCCGCATATAATTTCTTATCTTAATTTTAGCATATCGCATAAAAGATTTCAATATTTTTATAATTTATTGTTGTAAAATTACATCGCTTAGTGTTATAGTTAAATTATGACATAGTCATAGGAAAGGGGTTTTGATATGAACAAATATATTGAAAATGTAATCAAAACTGTTGAAAAAAGAGACAGCGCAAAGCCTAAATACATACAGTGCGTTAAAGAGGTTTTCCGCTCTCTTAAAAAGGTAATCGAACAGCATCCGGAATATGTAGAAAACGATCTGCTGACGAGAATGGCTGAGCCTGACAGACTTGTTACATTCAGGGTTGCTTGGGTTGACGATAACAAGAAAACATAGATTAACCGAGGTTACCGTGTACAGTTTAATTCAAGCATTGGGCCTTACAAGGCGGTCTGCGTTTTCATCCGAGTGTAAATTCATCAATAATGTATTTCCTCGGAATTATTTCCTCGGATTTGAGAAAACATTTAAAAATTCACTTACAGGTCTTCCGATGGGCGGAGCAAAAGGCGGTTCGGACTTTGACCCGAGAGGAAAAAGCAAGGGCGAAGTAATGAGATTTTGCCAATCGTTTATGACTGAGCTTTATCGTCATATCGGCCCGAATGTTGATGTTCCTGCCGGCGATATCGGAGTCGGGTCAAGGGAAATCGGCTTCTTATTCGGGCAGTACAAGAGAATATCCGACGCTTTTGAAAACGGCGTTATCACCGGCAAAGGGCTTTCCTACGGCGGTTCACTGATAAGGCCCGAGGCGACCGGCTACGGTGCTGTTTATTATACCTGCGAAGTCTT
This sequence comes from Clostridiales bacterium, assembly GCA_021200075.1. Lineage (GTDB taxonomy): Bacteria > Bacillota > Clostridia > Oscillospirales > Acutalibacteraceae > Eubacterium_R. The sequence goes on from JAJQGZ010000195.1 coordinate 2,636, forward strand.
CAAGCACGAGGGCGACAGCATAAAGGGCAAAACCTTTGCAATTTCAGGATTCGGTAATGTTGCTTGGGGGAGCGTGCAAAAAGATTGCAGAACTCGGCGGAATACCGGTTACTGTTTCAGGACCTGACGGATATGTTTACGACAAGGACGGAATTATTACGGACGAAAAAATTTCCTATCTCCTTGAAATGCGTGCGTCCGGGCGTGACAGATGTGAGGATTATGCCGATAAATTCGGCGTGCCTTTCTATAAAGGACAAAAACCGTGGGGCGTAAAGGTTGATGTGGCAATGCCCTGTGCAACGCAAAATGAAATCGGAATCTCGGAAGCAAAGCAAATTGCGGCAAACGGTATAAAGTACTACATAGAAGTGCGAATATGCCTACAACAGAGGAAGCTCTTAACTATCTTATGGATCTCGACGGCGTTATTGTTGCTCCGTCTAAGGCTGTCAATGCCGGCGGCGTATGTGTTTCCGGTCTGGAAATGAGCCAAAACAGCCAAAGACTTTCCTGGAGCGCGGAAGAGGTTGACACAAAGCTACGCAACGCTATGATTGCTATTCACAAAAATTCCGTTAAAGCCGCCGAAAAAATACGGTCTTGGTTACAATTTGGTTGCAGGTGCAAACATTGCAGGATTTGAAAAAGTTGCACAGGCAATGATGGAACAAGACACCTATTAATATATTAATTTTATATCATAAGTAAAATCGGGACTGTCTCGCAAAATATGAGGCAGTCCCTTTATATATGTTTTTATTTTTTCAACAGCGGTTTAAGATATTGACCTGTATAGGATTGCTCACATTCCGCAACCTGCTCCGGCGTTCCGGTAGAAACTACCGTACCACCGCCGTCACCGCCCTCGGGGCCTAAGTCAATAATATAATCGGCAGTTTTAATAATATCAAGATTATGCTCTATTACAACGACCGTATTCCCCGAATCAACAAGCATATTAAGCACATTCACAAGACGATGTACATCTGCGGTATGCAGACCGGTTGTCGGCTCGTCAAGAATATAAATCGTCTTGCCGGTACTTCTGCGAGAAAGCTCTGTTGCGAGCTTTACACGCTGCGCTTCACCGCCTGAAAGCGTTGTTGCGCTCTGCCCTATTTTGATATATCCGAGACCGACATCCTGAAGCGTTTTCAGCTTTCTGTAAATTTTAGGCTGTTGAGAGAAAAATTCCACTCCCTCGTCAACCGTCATTTCAAGAACATCAAATATTGATTTGCCCTTAAATTTAACTTCAAGAGTTTCCCTGTTATATCTCTTGCCTGAGCAGACCTCACACGGAACATAAACATCGGCTAAAAAGTGCATTTCAATTCTAACTATACCGTCGCCCTCGCATGCTTCGCATCTGCCGCCTTTTACATTAAAAGAAAATCTGTTTGCCTTATATCCTCTTTGCTTTGCGTCGGAGGTTTGTGCAAAAAGCTCTCTGATATCGTTAAATACTCCGGTGTATGTGGCAGGGTTTGACCTCGGTGTTCTGCCGATCGGCGATTGATCAATGTTTATAACCTTGTCAAGATTATCAGCACCGGTGATTTTATCAAATTTACCGGGTCTTTTTTTTGCACCGTTTAAAGTATTTGCAAGATATTTATATAAAATTTCATTGACAAGGCTTGATTTGCCGGAACCGGACACTCCGGTGACGGCGACAAATTCACCGAGCGGAATTTCCACGGTAATATTTTGAAGGTTATTTTCCTTTGCGCCGAATACCGTGAGTTTTTTTGAATTGCCCTTTCTTCTTTTTTCCGGTACTGGAATAAATCTCTTACCGCTGAGATACATACCTGTAATTGAGCGTTCGCAATTAATAATATCGTCAACACTGCCTGCGGCAACCAGCTCGCCGCCGTGTATTCCGGCACCCGGCCCTATGTCTACAACAAAATCGGCATTTCTCATTGTGTCCTCATCATGCTCAACAACTATGAGAGTATTGCCAAGGTCTCTTAGATTTTTGAGCGTTAAAAGGAGCTTTTCATTGTCCCGCTGATGAAGTCCGATAGAAGGCTCATCAAGAATATACAGCACTCCCATAAGGGATGATCCGATCTGTGTTGCAAGGCGAATACGCTGTGCTTCTCCGCCGGAAAGAGTGGCGGCTTCTCTCGAAAGAGAAAGATAGCCGAGACCTACGGAATTAAGAAAGGTCAAACGCTGTTTAATCTCATTTATAACAAGATTTCCGATAATCTCCTGCCTGTACGTCAGTTTAAGAGACGATATAAATTCAAGCTCCTGTGAAATCGGCATCGAACAAAATTCGTATATATTTATGCCGCCGACGGTAACGCTGAGTATTTCGGGCGTAAGACGGGAACCGCCGCAGTCTGGACATACGCAAGTTATCATAACAGACTCTATATCAGACCTTGCCCAATCCGAATTTGACTCGGCATAACGGCGTTCAAGATTAGGAATAATACCCTCAAAATCGTTTCTATATACTCCTTTGCCGTAAGAGGTAACTCTTTTCATTTCAATCTTTTTTTCATTGGTTCCGTAAAGCAGAGTGTTTAAACCTTCTGAGTTAATCATTTCAACAGGAACATCAAGAGAAAAATTATATGCCTTTGCAATTCCTTCAAAATACATTCGGGCAATACTTCCCTCTTTAATATTCCAGCCGGACGCTTTTACGGCTCCCTGATTTATTGAAAGCTTTTTGTTCGGAATAATAAGCTCCGGCGAAATTTTCTTATATGCACCGAGACCGCCGCATTTTTTACAAGCACCGAAAGGATTGTTAAAGGAAAACATACGAGGACTCATTTCCTCTATTACGGCGCCGTGCTCGGGACAAGCATAATTCAGCGAAAAAAGTTCTTCTCTTTTGCCGACAATATCAATCAAGACAACTCCGTTTGCAAGACGAGTTGCCGTTTCGACGGAATCTGCAAGTCTTGATTTAATGCCGTCTCCTATAACAAGGCGGTCAACAATTACTTCAATATTATGCTTTTTGTTTTTATCAAGTTTGATATCCTCTGATAAATCATAGACAGATGAGTCGACACGAATATGAACATATCCCGATTTACGCAAGTTGTCAAGTTCCTTTATATACTCGCCCTTGCGGCCCCGTACAATAGGCGCCATAACCTGTATGCGTGTTTTGTCCTCAAGCAACATAACGCTGTCAACTATTTGGTCAACGGTTTGCTGAGTAATTTCTCTGCCGCATTTTGTACAATGCGGTGTCCCGATACGAGCATAAAGCAAACGCAGATAATCATAAATTTCCGTAACCGTACCGACGGTTGATCGAAGATTTCTACTCGTTGTTTTTTGGTCTATTGATATTGCGGGAGAAAGACCGTCAATATAGTCGACATCCGGCTTTTCCATCTGACCCAAAAATTGCCTTGCATACGATGAAAGGGATTCACCATACCTGCGCTGACCCTCAGCAAATATTGTATCAAAAGCAAGACTTGATTTACCCGAACCTGATAAACCGGTAAAAACAATCAGCTTATCCCTCGGTATTTCAAGGTCGATGTTTTTAAGATTATGCTCTCTTGCTCCTTTAATTATGATGTTTTTATTCATTTTTGCTCACCGCACTTTCCATTGTAAATTTTTTGTATCCGGTAATTCCCTCTTCAGTAACGGGCTTTATCCACTTTTTTGACCGATAATAGAAAAATGTAAATATATTCTTGGGTATATCCTCAAATATGTACATAACCGCAAAAGCGACCAGAAACGGCACACCTAAAACATAAATGGCAATAAGAGTTGCAGGAACGGAAAAAAGCCACAGGCACGCAAGCTCATATTTTGCACCTGTAACGGTGTCGCCTCCGGCACGGAATATTGATGTAATCTCCAAATAAGGCAGCATACGAATGGGGAATGCAAATGCATAAATTATCATAAGTATTTCGGCAGTGGAAATTGCAAGAGCGCTGATATTATTGCTCGTGTTGAATATGCCTACAAGCTGACTTCTGAAAACTACTATAAAAACGGAAATAATTACAGCTGTTACAGGAACGATAACGATAAATCGTTTGGCATCGAGCAAGCCTCGTTCGATTTTACCCTCTCCTACGGATTTGCCTATCATAACCGAGGATGCACTGCATATGCTGATAAATATTACAAAGGCGACATTTTCAAAGCTTCTTAATATAGTCAAAGCCGAAAAATATTCACATCCCATATTGCCGAAAATAATATTATATACAAATGTACCCAATCCCCACATACCTTCGTTAAGTACAACAGAAGTTGCTTTAATAACATAAGATGAAAACTCATTTTTATTAAAGCTGAAAAATTCACTTAGCTTACCTGTTAATATATTCTTTTTAATCAAAGATATTGCTATTATCAGAACAGCTCCGAGACAAGCCGATACGGTTGTTGCAAGTGCGGCGCCCTGTATCCCCATTTTTGCAAAACCGAATTTGCCGAAAATCAAGCTGTAATCGAGAAAAATATTCAAAGCGGTAGTAAAAATTGACACATACATAGGAAACTTTGCAACCTCAACAGCACGCAAAACCGCCGATAATATATTGGTAAGTGCAACAGGAATAAACGAAAACAGCGCAATTTTTAAATACCGTGTACCGGCTTCTATCACATCACTGTCGGAATTAAACATTTGCACAATGCTTTGCGGTATTGCAAGACTTACTGCTGTAAAAATTACAGCAACAACAAGGACAAAAATAATTGAAATACCGGCGATATGCTTTATTTTCTTTGTGTTTCCTATTCCCCAAAATTGAGAAACAAAACAGTAGTTGCGCTGCAAAATCCGACAAGAAGCATATTCATAAGCCATGGCCATTGGCTCATCATGCCTACGGATGAAAGGGCGACAGTACCGAGACTGCTTACAAACAAAGTATCTACGAGGGTAAAAGAACTTGTAAGTAAATTTTGCACAGCCGCAGGAAAAGTGAGTTTATTTGCAGTTTTCCAGAACCCCTTATTTTTAAAAAGCCGTATCATTCTTT
>JAJQGZ010000195.1:7648-13500 GCA_021200075.1 Clostridiales bacterium
TTACCCTCCAGCTCGGCAATTTGATCTCGCAAATATGCGGCATGCTCAAATTCAAGCAGCCTTGCCGCTTCACGCATTTCTTTTTTCAACTGAGTTATCAAAAGTTCTCGTTCTTTCTTGGTGAGATGATGCTTTCTCTTGGAATCGAGCTTGTCCTTAGTTGTAATTTCAATAATTTCGTGAACATCTTTTGTTATGGTTTTCGGAACTATACCGTGTTCCTCATTATATTTTTCCTGAAGTTGTCTTCTTCTGACGGTCTCGGTAATAGCTCTTTCCATAGACGGCGTAACGGAGTCGGCATACATAATTACCGTTCCGTTTTCATTCCTGGCGGCTCTGCCTATTATCTGTACAAGTGATGTTTCACTTCTGAGAAAGCCCTCTTTATCTGCATCGAGTATGGCGACGAGGGAGACTTCGGGAATATCAAGACCCTCACGCAAAAGATTTATTCCGACAAGTACATCAAATTCGCCGAGCCTTAAATCTCTGATAATCTCCATTCGCTCAATGGTATCAATATCGTGGTGCATATATCTGACCTTTACGCCGAAATCTTCAAGATATTTTGTCAAATCCTCCGCCATAGCTTTCGTAAGGGTTGTAACAAGTACTCTTTCCTTTTTCTCAGCCCTGATATTTATTTCCGACAAAAGATCGTCCATTTGATCTTCTGTAGGTTTAACCGTGATAATCGGGTCAAGCAGACCGGTAGGTCTTATGAGCTGCTCGACTACCTGCGTACTGTTTTCCTTTTCAAAATCTCCAGGTGTTGCCGATGTGAATATTACCTGATTTACTTTGCTGTAAAATTCATCGAAGCTAAGCGGTCTGTTATCCAGTGCGCTCGGCAGGCGAAAACCGTATTCAACAAGACTTTCTTTCCTTGCACGATCTCCGGCGTACATTCCTCTGACCTGCGGAAGCATAACATGACTTTCGTCGCAGAAAAGCAAAAAATCATCTGGAAAATAATCTATTAAGGTAAAGGGCGCCTGACCGGGTTTTCTTCCGCTCATAACGGCGGAATAGTTTTCTATCCCTTTGCAAAATCCCGTTTCACGGAGCATTTCAATATCGTTCATTGTGCGTTCTTTAATTCTCTGCGCTTCAAGTAATTTTCCTTTTTCCTCAAAATAGGCTACTCTTTCAACCATTTCATTATAGATTTTATCAATTGCGATATTCATTTTTTCCTCGCTGACTACATAATGAGAAGCAGGATAAATACAGGCGTGGGAAAGAACACCCTCCACCTTCCCGGTGAGAGGCTGTATTTCGGTAATTCTGTCGATTTCGTCACCGAAAAATTCAATACGCAGTACATTTCCCGAAGACCCTGCGGGAAAAATCTCCAGCGTGTCTCCCCGTACTCTGAATTTATTTCTTACAAAATTAATATCATTTCGCTCATACTGGATTGCTACAAGCTTTTCAATAAGAGTGTCCCTACCGTACTCGGTACCGCTTCTAAGGGATATAACCATACTTTTATAATCAATTGGGTCACCGATTGAGTAAATACAGGAAACAGACGCTACGATTATAACATCACGACGTTCAAAGAGAGACGCTGTAGCGGAATGACGAAGCTTATCAATTTCATCATTAACTGCGGAATCCTTTTCAATATAGGTATCGGTTGTGGGAACATATGCTTCCGGCTGATAATAATCATAATACGAAACGAAATATTCAACTGCATTATCCGGAAAAAACTCACGAAATTCACTGCAAAGCTGAGCCGCAAGAGTCTTATTATGAGCAAGAACAAGAGTGGGTCTGTTGATTTTTTCTATAATATTAGCCATTGTAAAGGTTTTACCTGAACCCGTAACGCCCATAAGAGTTTGTTCTCTGTCACCTCTGAGAACGCCCTTTATAAGTACATCGATAGCCTGCGGCTGATCACCGGTAGGCTTATATTTACTTACAAGCTTAAATTTATCCATAATCTATTCTCCGAGACATATTATAAGGTATGGCTCTGATAGCCGATTTTTACACACTCGTTATATTATATTACATTGCAAACAAAAAAACAAGCATTAATACTTCAACATCGTTTTATTGCCTTGCGCTGATTATTAAATTTAAAATTTGTTTACAATGGTGTAACCTTTCTTGTCAGTAAAGGTATATTTATGATAGAATAAATAGAATTTATAAATTATGAGGTAATGTTATGTCAAGAAAAGTTGTTATATTGGATCACCCGCTTATTCAGCACAAGCTGAGTATCCTGCGTGATGAAAAAACGGATACAAATAAGTTCAGAACCCTTGTAAGCGAAATATCAACGCTTATGATTTACGATGCTACAAGGGATCTTCCTCTTACTGACAAAACGGTAACTACCCCCTGCGGTACAGCCGACTGCAAGGTTATCTCCGGCAGAAAACTTGCTTTTGTTCCGATTTTACGAGCAGGTCTCGGAATGGTTGACGGCGCTCTTGCGCTTGTTCCCGCCGCAAGAGTAGGTCATATCGGGCTTTATCGTGATGAGAAAACTTTCAAACCGGTTGAATATTATTGCAAACTGCCTAATGATATTGAGGAAAGAGAAGTTTTTGTACTCGACCCTATGCTTGCAACAGGCGGCTCGGCAATAGATGCTATATCTCAAATCAAGCTCAGAAAACCGAGATCAATAAAATTCTTATGCATTATTGCGGCACCGGAGGGTCTTAAGGCTTTGAAAGAAGTACATAAGGATGTTGACATTTTCTGTGCGGGAATGGACAAGCAATTAAACGAAAACGGATATATAGTTCCGGGTCTCGGCGATGCAGGAGACAGAATTTTCGGCACTAAATAAAAATTCAAAAAGCTTCGGCTTTTAAGAATATTAATCAAAGAAAGAAGTTATGTTATTGGCAAAAGAAAAAATTAAAGTCGGAACAGACGGCATTTACGACGCAAGAAAGCTCGGAACGGGAAGAATGGTAATTCTCGGATTCCAGCATATGTTTGCAATGTTCGGTGCAACGGTAACCGTTCCGCTTCTTACAGGGCTTGACATATCAACGACACTGCTTATGGCAGGTCTCGGAACATTACTGTTCCATGTATTCACAAAATTTAAAGTACCGGCATTTCTCGGTTCTTCCTTTGCATTCCTCGGCGGATATGCCACTATTGCGCCGATGCTTGATGACGGGTCGGCGAACAAAGAAATGCTCCCATATGCTTGTCTTGGCGTTGCCTGTGCGGGAATTTTATACCTCATACTTGCACTTGTTATTAAACTGATCGGCATAAACAAGGTAATGAAACTGTTTCCGCCGGTAGTTACAGGGCCTATTATAATAGCAATAGGTCTCAGTCTTGCACCGTCCGCCATCAGCAACTGCCAGGCAAATTGGGGTCTTGCTTTGATTGCACTTGCGCTTGTAATTATATTTAATATTTTCGGAAAAGGTATGGTAAAAATAGTGCCGATTTTGCTCGGAATCATTGGAGCATATGCTGTGGCGGCAATCGTAGGCAACGGATTCGGCGTTGAAAGCTTTGCGATAGATTTTTCCGGAGTAAAGGAAGTGTCTTGGATAGGTTTCCCGATAGAATGGAGTTCAACCGTATTCGGCGGTGTTCACGATTCTTCAAAGGCTGTAACGGCGATTATTGCGACAGTTCCTATTGCTCTTGCAACAATGATGGAGCATATCGGTGATATATCCGCTATCGGTGCAACCTGCGGCAAAAATTATATTAACGACCCCGGTTTAGACCGTTCTCTTGCCGGTGACGGCTGTGCAACAATATTGGCGTCGCTTTTCGGCGGCCCTGCAAATACAACTTACGGCGAAAATACCGGCGTCCTTGCTCTTTCAAAGGTTTATGACCCAAAGGTTGTAAGAATAGCCGCTTATTTTGCTATTATATTCTCATTCTGTCCTAAATTTGCGGCGGTTATAGAATCCATACCGACCGCTGTGGTCGGCGGTATTTCATTTGTTCTCTACGGTATGATTTCATCAATCGGTGTGAGAAATGTGGTTGAAGCTAAAGTCGATTTTTCAAAGGCGAGAAACGCAATCATTGCCGCCATTATACTCGTATGCGCTCTCGGTCTCGGCGACGGTATATCGTTTTCAATCGGTCAATTTGACATTACACTTTCGGCGCTTGCTATTGCGGCAATTGCAGGAATAGTCCTCAATGCAATTTTCCCGGGTAAGGATTATAAATTTGAAAATACGGATTCAGCCGAAACAGCAGTTGCTGAAGAAGCAAAATAATTATTAAAATCTAAAATAATAACTACAAAAACACGGTTCAGCCTTTCGTTTGAGGCTGCGCCGTGTTTTGCTTTTTCAGTTGCTTACTTAACCGTAAGGCTTTTTCGTTATTTCATAATAAAAGCACTCACATTTCTGCAAGTGCTTATAAACTACATATAATTTAATTATTTTAAACGAGCAATCGTAACTCCGTTTTCGCCCTCGCCGTACCTGCCCAAGCGGTATTCGGAGATATTTGGATGATGCCTTAAATACTCCGTTACGGCACTGCGTAAAGCACCTGTTCCCTTGCCGTGGATAATACGAATTTCCTCTATATTATTAAGAACACATTTATCAATAAAAAGAGCAAGCTCGGCAATCGCCTCGCCCGATGTCTCACCTCTTAAATCAATTTCTGTAGAGATATCGGAATCGACTCTTGACGATGTACGGTGAACGCTTTTGACCGAGGTTTTAGGTTTCGGCTTCGGCTTATCAATAAGCATAATATCCGACAGCTTAACTCTCGTTTTTAGCATACCGGATTTTACTACGAGCTTATCCTTATTTATTTCGACAATTTCTCCCTCTCCGATACCCTTTATTATAACGCTGTCGCCGGCTTTTGGCTCACGGGGAAGCTTATAGTCATAATCCCAGTTTTCGGCAAGCTCGACAGGACTGACAAGGTCAATCATCTCACCTGTTTGGGCTTTTACCATTCGCCGAGCTTTTCTTGCAAGCTCGGTTACATTTGTCTGTTCCTGTTCTTTTTTTAACTTTTCAAGCTGAAGAAGAAAGTCGGATGCTTTTCTCTGAGCGGAGTCAATAAGCTTTTGTGCTTCAAGCTTAGCTTTTTCAATTTCCTTTGCTTTAAGTGACTGAATATTATCAAGCTCTTCTTTTGCCCTTTGCTGTGCTTTTTCTGCATTTAATGTAATTTCCTGAGCTTTTTTCTTCTCGTCATCAAGAGCCCGACGCTGTGCTTCAAGCTTACTGAGGATATTTTCAAAAGAACGATTTTCCGAACTGACAATTTTCCTTGCATTATCAACGACAGCAGAATCCACACCCAGACGCTCGGAAATCGCAAAAGCATTTGAACTGCCAGGAATTCCGATTAAGAGACTGTATGTAGGCCTGAGTGTTGCGGCATCAAATTCACAGCAGCCGTTGATTATGCCGTCGGTTTCAAGAGCATATGCTTTAAGCTCCGCATAGTGAGTTGTAGCGGCGATTTTAGCACCTTTTCGGCGGAGATTTTCTATTATGGAAACTGCAAGAGCAGCACCCTCTACCGGGTCGGTACCCGCACCGAGTTCATCAATAAGTACAAGTGAAGTATTATCTGTCTTTTTCATAATATCGACAATATTCACCATATGAGACGAGAATGTGGAAAGCGACTGAATAATGCTCTGTTCATCGCCTATATCGACAAGTATCTTGCTAAATACGGAAATTCTCGACCTGTCAGATACGGGAATCATAAGACCGCACATTGTCATAAGTGTAAGAAGCCCGATAGTTTTAAGCGTAACGGTTTTTCCGCCGGTGTTTGGCCCGGTTATGACGAGAGTGTCATATTCGTTTCCGAGTGAAATATCGGTAGGTACAACCGTT
>JAJQGZ010000195.1:13510-15292 GCA_021200075.1 Clostridiales bacterium
GTACAACCTTTTTTGGGTCAATCAAAGGATGGCGGGCTTTATTTAATTTGATAATACCCTCATTATTTAAAATGGGTCTTGACGCTTTCATCTTATATGCAAGATGCGCTTTTGCAAAAATTAAATTAAGGCTGACGGCATAGTTATATGAACGGCTGACAGAATCCGCAAACTCGCTGGCTTCTACAGAGAGTTCAAAGAGAATACGGCTTATTTCCTCTCTTTCTTTTCCACAAAGAACCATTATGTCATTATTTGCATCAACAACCGAGGACGGCTCAATAAACACGGTAGCTCCCGTCGAAGAAGTATCGTGAACAAGACCCGGCACACTGCCCCTGCATTCCGCCTTTACCGGCACAACAAAACGACCGCTCCTTTGAGTTATAATAGTTTCTTGAAGAAACGGCTGATAATGCACGGAATGAATAAGAGAATCAAGCTTTTCTCTTATCAAATTTTCTTTTGAAATAATTTTTCTTCTTATATCATACAAAGTATCCGACGCTTTGTCGGCAATTTTTTCCTCGCTTATTATGTAGGAAAAAATTTTTTCCTCAAGATATTTATTCGGAACAATACCGTCAAAAAAAGAGTCAAGCGACGACCTTACACTACTGCAATGACCGTGCCATTCTCCGAGCGTGCGCAAAGAACGAAGACAGTAAGCAATATCAAGAAGCTCCTTAGGGTTTAGCGAACCGCCGGCGGAAGCCCTGCAAAGCTGATTGTTTACATTTTTAAGACCTGAAAAAGACGGAGCGCCGAATCGTGCCAAAAGCGAAAAGGCGTCTTCCGTCTGCGAAAGTAAAATCTCGCATTGAGACATATTACCGACAGGTTCAAGCGACAGTGCCTGTTCCTTTGCATCATCGCAGGTACATTCGTCTGAAAGACGGCTGAGAATTAAATCAAGCTCAAGTGCTTTGTAATTTTTATCCATATCAATTATTTTACCTTTCGGTTATAAAGCAATATTCTTTGGTTAATTTACATAATAGGTTTATCAGATGAAACGGATTTGTAAAACTCAAGCGTAGGAAGCTTCTTCTGTAAACGAACCAATAAGTACTTTTCACTGAGTGACGAAAGAATATTAAGCGATTCATCACCGAGTGTAAAGGAAAATATCTTTTTAGGCTCGGTAAGGCAGATATATCTGATTGCCGTGATTACATTTCTTGGACATAAGACATAGCTTGAATTTCCGCAGTTTTCGCAGTAAATACAGCCACCGAGAGTATCAAAATACATAATATCGCTTTCGTATGTACCGCAATCGGCACAGGCAAGCAAATTAGGCATATATCCGCCGAGTGACATCAATCTGAACTCTACGGCGGATTTTATTATCCTAAAATCCTTTTCCCCTTTGCAAAGCAGGTGTAAAGCGTTGAGCATAACGCTGAGCATTTCCTCCTCGGGTCGTTCCTCGGCGGCAAACTCGTACGCAATTTGTGCAAAATATTGTGCCAGAGCAAGATGCTCAATATCGTTTCTAAGGTCAAAAAAAACCTCTATCGGGGAAGCGGAATTAACAATAAAAGCATCCCTTCCCCGAAAAAGTGAAAATTGTGAATAAGCAAAAAGAGAGGTTGACGAAGCAAGATGGCTTTTAGTCTGCTTAGCTCCGCGGACAAAAGCACGCACAAGACCATAATCAGCAGTGAGGAGAGTTACCAAACGGTCGTTCTCCCCTATTGTCTGTTCCCTGATTACCAGGCCCTTCGTTAAAGGCATCGTCTACTTCCCTTTCATACTCTTTATTTTTATATTTAAGAT